>CBDUFA010000023.1:0-9928 GCA_965366295.1 uncultured Hyphobacterium sp. | reverse complement strand
GACCCTTGGCCTGCCGGACCCGCCGGGCCGCGGTGGCAAGGCGGCGGATCGGACGCGCGATGAAGACGGTCAGCATGAGCGAGGACAGGATGCTCACCAGTGCCGCCATCAGGATGAAGGGAAACAGCGCCTGGCGTTCATCAGCGATGATCTCGTCGAGGTCGAAACTCTCCAGCGTCACCACGCCGACCACGGCCCGGACCGGCTGGATCGGCACCGTCACCGAGACGACTCGCGATCCATCCGGCTGCCGCCGCACACCGGCAACGGTCTCGCCGGCAATCGCGGCGGTGATTTCCTCTTCCAGCGTCCGATTGAGCGAGGCGCGTTCTTCCTCGGTGCGGAACAGGCCGCCAAACCCGTCCAGCGCCCGCGAAAGCAGGCTGCGCGCATCGTCGGCGAAATCCCCCGGCAGGGTCTCGCCCGGCGGCGGTAATTCGGTAACATCGAAGCGATCGGCCAGAAGGTGGCTGTCGGCGACCAGTTGCGCCGCCTTGTTATAGAGGCGGGCGCGCACGTCCGGTGGCAAATAGAGGTCGCGCAGCAGGAGCCGGGCATCGCCTTCGATCAGGCGCGGGCTCTCCTCGGTGTCGGCGGCGCCTTCCGCCATCACGTTTGCGATCAGCTCGCCTTCGACGCGCAGCGCTTCGATCTTGGCATTGACCAGGCCGCGCCGGGTTTCCGAAACAGCAAGCATGCCAACGATCAGGACCAGCAGAGCCAGGCCATTGGCCGCCAGGATGATCCAGGCCAGCCGGGAGAAGGAGACGCCGCGCACGGAACGCAGCGTCTGATCAGCTCTCCTTGTAACGGTATCCAACACCATAAAGCGTCTCGATGGCGTCGAACTCCTTGTCGACTTCTCTGAATTTCTTGCGGATGCGCTTAATGTGGCTGTCGATGGTGCGGTCGTCGACATAGATCTGGTCGTCATAGGCCGCATCCATCAGCGCATCGCGGCTTTTGACATAGCCCGGGCGCTGCGCCAGCGATTGCAGGATCAGGAATTCCGTCACCGTCAGCCGCACCGGCTCGCCTTCCCAGGAGCAGGAATGGCGATTCGGGTCGAGTGACAGGCGGCCCCGCATGATCGGCTTGGAATCACTTGCCGGCTGGCCGTTCTCACCAACCGGGTCAGGCCGGGCCCGGCGCAGCACGGCCTTCACGCGTTCGCCCAGCAGACGTTGCGAGAAGGGCTTGGTGATGTAATCGTCTGCCCCGAGATTGAGGCCGAGCGCCTCGTCGAACTCGTCATCCTTCGATGTCAGGAAAATCACCGGCATGTTCGAGCTGGTGCGCAGGCGGCGCAACAATTCCAGCCCGTCCATACGCGGCATCTTGATATCGAACACGCCCAGATCGGCCGGGTCGTCGCTCAGCGCTTCGAGCGCCGTAGCGCCATCATTGAAGGTCCGGACCTTGTAGCCCTCGCCTTCCAGAAAAATGGACACTGACGTGATGATGTTCTCGTCGTCGTCGACCAGCGCGATTGTGGCCATGAACGCGCCTCCCATTGGCAATCTGCGGAGACCTTAAACAAGCTTGCCGGGAAGCGAAAGCGTCAGGGTTCACGGCAGCTTAAATGTTTCAGTGGTATTTGAGACGCTTGTCCGTACGGAGTGCGCCGGATGGCGGCAGGCAAGGTTCACTACGAAGTCTTCGTCAAGAAGCACCGGAAAGCCGGCTGGACGCTGGCGGAAGCGCGTCCCGACCGCGAGGACGCGATCGAGTTTGCGCGCAAGTTGCTGGGGACGATGCCGTCCGGTTCCGTGCGCGTGTCGAAGGAGCGCTTCGACGAGGACAGCCGCACTTTCCGATCGACCACCGTCTTCGAGGAAGGCGCGGAACGCTTTGCCATTGACGAGGACAAGGATGGCGACGGCTCGCTGCCCTGTGTTTCGCCCGATGACCTGACCAATTCCTCGGCGCGTGACACGATGAGCCGCGTGCTCAACGAATGGTTCGTGCGCAAGCAGGTCACGCCGATGGAGCTGATGCACAGCCCGGCGCAGGCCGAAGACCTGGAATCCGGAGGCACCGAGCTGCAGCACGCCATCCAGAAAGTCGCGGTCGCCAGTGCGAAGGAGGGTGATTCCACCGTTCACGCTTACGTCAAACAGCTCCACGACCTGACACAGAAAGCGTTCGACCGCATCTACAAGGACGGCAAGTCCGGCAAGCTGCCGCGCTTTTCCAAGTACAAGACCTACGCCTCGCTGGTAGAGGCCTTTGCCGGCGAGAAATCACCCTACAAGGTCCGCGCTGCACTGGCCGACCGCCTCTCCGACGAACGTGGTTTCGGCAAGAAGCTCGACGTCCTGCTGGAATTCGCCGGCGAGTTGCCGGCGGAAAATCCGGCGCGCGCGATCGGCACCGAACAGCTCGACATCTTCATCGCCGAGATCATCAATTTCGACAGCGGGCTGATGGCGCTGATTGGGTCCGCCGAAGAGCTGGGCGACGAGGTGCAACGCCTGGCCGATATGTTCGACGGCACGATTGACGCGGAAATCCTGGCAGAAGCGCCGAAAGGCGCGCGCGAGCTGGCCCGACTGGTCAAGACCGGCGAGCTGCCATCCTGCAAAACGGCGATTGCCAGCGCCCTGCTGGAACGCTTGCGCCGGCCGCGGCGGATGCGCCCGCAATGCGTGATGT
Source organism: uncultured Hyphobacterium sp. (assembly GCA_965366295.1). Taxonomy (GTDB): domain Bacteria; phylum Pseudomonadota; class Alphaproteobacteria; order Caulobacterales; family Maricaulaceae; genus Hyphobacterium. The sequence continues at coordinate 7,273 of CBDUFA010000023.1, read as the reverse complement.
CGGAAGTGAAGCTGGCCCGGAAACTGGCGCAGAAACTGGTCATGGCGACAGGGCCGGACCTTTCGGTGGATGCGTTGCAGGATGCTTTCGCCAAGCGGTCCGCGCGGCTGCTGGCACCGGAAACCATTGGCGATTTCCTGGCCGGGGCCACCGATCCCGAAGCCGAGATCGAGCAGCTCCTCGCGCTCGAGGAAAACATTGTCGGCGATCAGAACCGCCGCAAGCTGGCCGGCTATATCCGCGCCACGCTGGGCGGCCACAAGACCGAAGGCTGGTTCGTGTCCGGCGAAGGCCGCGCCATAGACCGGCTGCACCGCCTGACATCGCTGCAGGCAAAGGCGTTGAAGGGAAAATACCCGGAAGAGGACCGCGAAAGCCTGTCTGCGGCATTCGATGCACTCGGCCAGAAAATACTGGAACGATCGGGCTTGCTGAACGCGATCGCTAACGGGGATCAGCCGGTACTCGACCGCGCCTCGGCGCTGCTCAAGCTCGTCACTTGCCAGGCGATCCCTGTTGGCAAGTGCTCCGCCGAAGCCCAGCAAAAAGCCATGCGACTGATCCGGTCGGAAGCCGGGCTCGCCGAAGCGCGTGCCGATACCGATCGCACCAAGCTGTCGGCCATCGAGACCATGCTGAAAACGGTGGCGGGAACCGCCAGCGCCGCGTGATCAGAATTCACGATTGCGGCGAACGGGTTGCAGCCTGGCCATAGAAGGCCAGTGAGAAGGGACCACCCCAGAAAACCTTGCCGAGACCGCGCATCGCCTTGTCGAGCATGCGCGCGCGCCGCGGCGCACGGATCGCCCACAGGAACGCCGCCGCGAGGCCATAGACCAGTGCCTGGCCGGCACCGACTCCCATCCAGAAGAACACGCCCGGCAGATTCATCGGCCGGCGCGAAGCGCAGGCGGCACTTGGTCCCTGTCCATAAGCGAAGGCGCGTTTGAGCGTGTAGGTCAGCCGTGTCCGGCTGAGCAGCGGGTCTTCCCAGACCCAGGCCTCGGCCGACCAGGCAAACACCGCGCCACGCGCCTGCATCTGCGCGAACAGGAGATCATCCTCGCCGCCGATATGGTTGCGCGCGGCATCAAAGGGCGTCGCCGAAGGTAGAGCCTCCCGTCGGATCAGCGAGTTGCCGCAGCCATAATAATCATCGATATGCCCGCTCTCCTCCGGCCCCGTACGGGCAAAGAAGCGGTCGAAATAGTCGCGATGCTCGGTCACGCTGTCGGGCAGGCGGGTCCGGACCGGGCCGAAAACAGCATCCGCATCATAGAATTTCAGCGTGCCGACGAGCTCGCAAAGCCAGGTCTTCGGCGCTTCCTCGTCATCGTCCAGGAAAGCGATCAGCGATCCCCGGCTTTCCGCCAGCCCGGCATTGCGGGCATTGGCCACGCCCGGTTCGGGCATGTGGACCACGCGGACATCCATGGCGGCTTCCTTGGCCAGCGCCTGGCCCTGGGCGAGAGCGGACCCGTCCGGGTCATTGTCGACGATCACGAGCTCGATCTTCAGCCCGCACGGATTGGCCTGGGCCAGCACGCTTTCCGCAGCGCGGCGCAGCCCGTCGGGGCGGCGGAAAGTCGGGATGATGACAGAGACGGTTTCGTTCATGGTGCCTGTCTGGCGGTTGGGTCCGGTCGATGGGTGACGGCCCTGAACAGGCCTGTCAGTCGGGACCCAGTCTGCAACTCAACCGCTGAAATCTGGTTAAACCGGCGATGGATTTTTTCGGTCAGCCGGCCGGCGGGGCTCATTTCTGCGGCGGTCCAGAGCGCCGAACGGACCCGCGTGATCCGGGCGTCGCGTCCCGGCGCCGCGATCAGGGCTGACTTCACCGGCACCGCTTCGGCGGCATAGTATTTCTTGTAATGGTCGTGATCGGCGCCGATATTGCAGCGCTCGAGGCCGAGTGCGGGGAGGGTTGCGATCAGCTCGTGAAGCACCTGTTGTCCCGGTGACCAGGGCGCGAACGCCGGATCATAGGCGGCGATCCAAGGATTGAAGACGGTCTCGCTGCGCACGCCGAACAGTCCGGCCACGAGGCGGTCATCGACGCGCAGGCTGACCATCAGGCCGCGGACCGGGCCGTGCTGCGTCGCGTGTATGCGGCGCATCAGGGCCTGCACCCAATCGGCGGCCAGCACGTCATGCTTGCCGCTGTTGCGATATTGCGCGCTCTTCCAGCCCAGCAATTGCGTTAGCGCATCCGGGTCCGTGTCCGGTGCAACCAGGCTCACCGAACCGCACTCGCGTTCCATCTGGCGCGCCAGGCGGCGGTGGTTCTTGAAACGCTTGGCATGCGCGGCGCGTTGTTGCTCGAGAAAAGCCGCAACATCTTTTCCCGGCGCGATGACATGGGCTTCGTGGGTTTCCGCGGGTGCCGCCGCGAACAAATTGAACGGGTCCAGGAGCGCGTCGAACTGGAAGGCCCGGATACCGGCCTTCTTGAGCGCCTCTTCACCGGTCAGCGCAAACTCATCGTCACTGACGAGGGCCTGTACATCGCTGAACGGAGCGGCCAGCGAGCGGGCTAGCCGGCCCGGACGTTTGTGATAGGCAAGAAAGCCGGGCCGCGCCTGGCCCTTGCGGAAAACGGCAACCCGGACATCGGGGCGCACATCGGCGACCATGGCGGCAAATTCCGGCTGCAGCATGGGCGAGGCTAACGGTCCATTGGCCAGCGCGCGCCAGACGGCAATATCCGTCTCGCTCAGATCACCCGGTTTGCAGATGTCGGCTTGCACCATTTTGAACCGTCCCCATCAGAACGGCTCGAACAGCGCAAGATTTGCGCCAGCGCGGCCCTAGATTGTCGCGATATCGTCGTTGCTGGCCGACATGCGCAAGACGTGCGCGAGATGGCCCGCCGGCGCAGACTCACGGCCGGTGAGGTATTCATTCTTGTCCAGCTGCATGATGCCGTCCGGAACCGTGCCGCTGTCCACGCGCACCGAGCCCGACAGGACGACGATCGGGGTCAGCGGACACAGGGTCTGCATGGTTTCCAGCGTGTCGTGCGGATTGACCGAGTCGGGCAGACGCAGATCCAGCAGGATCAGGTCATAGAGCTTGTTCTTCACCTTGCGCCGGGCTTCGCGCAGGTCGCGCGCCACTTCAAACCCGATCTCGTAGTCACCGGACTCGAATACCGTGTTCTGCACCAGCAAGGCATCGGCAAAATCATCTTCGACATGAAGTACGTTCAGATCCGGCATCCGGCTATCTCCCCGAGCAATGCCTTTTTCTGGAGTCGATTTTGTTAACCGCGCGTTTACGCGCGCATCGCCGGTTCAGAAAATACCGTTTCAGAAAATACCATCCGTATCGATGCCGGCACGGCGCGCGGCCGCGGAAATCGTATTGCGCAGCAGCATGGCAATCGTCATCGGGCCGACACCGCCGGGAACGGGGGTGATCCATCCGGCCCGGGCCGCCGCCTCATCGAACGAGACATCGCCGACCAGCCGGGTCTTGCCTTCGCCGCGCTCGGGCGCGTCGATCCGGTTGATGCCGACATCCAGCACGCACGCTCCCGGTTTGATCCAGTCCCCGCGCACCATTTCCGGCCGGCCCACAGCCGCCACGATGATATCCGCCTGCTGCGCCAGTTCCGGCAGGTTGACCGTTCGGGAATGCGCGATCGTGACGGTGCAGTTCTTTTCCAGGAAAAGCAGGGCGGCCGGCTTGCCGACCAGGATGGAGCGGCCGATCACCAGCACGGACTTGCCGGACAGATCTCCCATTGCCTGTTCCGCCAGCAGGACACAGCCCGCCGGTGTGCAGGGACGAAGGCCCGGTTCTCCGCCGAGCAGGCGCCCGGCACTGATCGCTGTCAGACCGTCGACATCCTTGTCCGGGTCAATGGTCTCGATCACGGCCGCCGCATCGATATGAGCGGGCAGGGGCATTTGCACGAGAATACCGTCGACCGACGGGTCATCATTGAGCTGGCGGACGATCGCGATCGCCTCGTCCTGGCTGATCGTCGCCGGCTTGCGGATCTCCGTCGAGTTCATGCCCGCAGCTCCGGCACGGCGCACCTTGTTGCGCACATAGACCTCGCTCGCCGGGTCATCGCCGATCAGCACGACACTGAGCCCCGGTTTGCGGCCGAGCAGTTTTTCCAGCTGCGCTGCGGCGGCGCCGACGCGCGTGTCGATGTTTTCCGCAATGGCCTTGCCGTCGATGATCTCTGCCGTCATGCCCCAGCTCCCGTCAGCCGCCCGATCAGGGCTTCCGCTTCGCCGGATTCGCAAGCAATCTGAACCGTCTTGATCCGGCTGGTGGTGCCTTTTGCCACTTCCAGCCGCGTCTTGCCAATGCCCATGCGCTTGGCCAGCAGTTTCACCAGCGCGGCATTGGCCTTGCCCTTTTCCGGCACGGCGCGCACCCGGACCGCCAGCACGACCTGGCCATCCGCGGCGACTTCCCAGCCGGTAATGTCGTCTTTCGAGGCGTTGGGTGTCAGCCGCACGAACAGCGCGGCCCCGTTTTCATTCGGCCGCCAGCCGCTCAAAACATCAACATCAACTGGGGCAGCGCCCAGCCGCGGATGAACTGGACCAGCACAATGGCCACCAGCGGGGAGAAATCCAGCCCGCCCAGCGGCGGCAGGATGGAGCGGATCGGCCCGAGCACCGGCTCGGTCAGCGCCGACGTCATGCGCCAGAGCGAGCCAACCACCGGGTTGTAGGGGTTCACGATCCTGAAGCTGATCAGCCAGCTCAGGATGATCGAGGCGATCAGCAGGATGATGAAAATGTTCAGGACCGGGAACAGGAAATAGACAATGACGGCATCGATAAAGGACATGGGCGCTTGCTCGGCTCCTCGGCTTTCCGGTCTCAGCTCTATCCGCAATCTAGGAGCAGCGGCAAGCCACCGCCATCATTCAGCTGCAATCGGCCGGGGCAGGCGCGCCGCATCGCGCCAGAATTCGGCCAGCCGCTGGGCGATCTCGTCATAGGTCTCGATATCGTAGGGCTTGACCAGGTAGGCATTGGCATGAAGCGCATAGCACTCGTCGATGTCGATGCGCTGGGCCGAGGCCGAGAGGATGATGATCGGCACGGAAATGCGCTCCTCGCCGGATTTGAGCTCCCGCAGCACATCGCGTCCGGTCACGCCCGGCAGGTTGAGGTCGAGTATCACCAGCTCGTGCCGTTTCTCACGGATGATTTTCAGCGCCTGGGCGCCGCTGGTGGCGATGTCGATCTCGTCCACGCCGGCCTGTTGCAGCGCGGATTCGACGAAAAACGCATCCTGGTGATCGTCATCGACGATCAGGACGCGAAAACGTTCATTGGCAGTCTTTCCCACATGTCTCGCACACATTCAGTTTTCCCCCGTATCGAGCGGTAAGGTGAACAGGAACCGGGCGCCGCCCGAATGGCTGTCATCCAGCCAGATGGCGCCGCCATGGCTTTCAACGATCCGCTGGCAGAGCGACAGGCCGATCCCGGTGCCCGGAATGTCTGCCTCCGCGTGCAGGCGCCGCAGCATCTCGAAGATCCGCCGCGCATATTCCTGCGGCACGCCGATGCCGTTATCGGTGACCGAGAACCGCATCATGCCTTTCTCAGCCTGTGCAGAAATCGTGACAAGCAGCGGGTCTTCCGAGCGGTATTTCAACGCATTGTCGATCAGGTTGTCGAACAGGCGGACCAGCATGTCGGTATCCCCGACAATGGTTTCCGGCGGCAAATCGACCTCGATCCGCGCGCCGGCCGCGGCGATGTCCGGGCCGCGCGCCTCGATCGCTGCCGAGATGATGGTTTCCGGCAGGATAGCGTCGGTCGCCGGTTCCTGGTCGACCAGCTTGGAATACTCCAGCAGGCTTTCGATCATCCGGCGCATGCGCTGCGTGGAGCCCACGATATTGCCGATCATCTCGCGCGCGCCGTCGCTCAGGTCCGCCGAGGCCTCCCGTTCGAGCAGCTGGGCAAACATGGTGATGTGGCGCAGCGGCGCCTGCAAATCGTGCGAGGCCGTGGCCGCATACTGGCGCAACGCCTCATTGGTCCGGACCAGTTCCTGCGTCCGCTCCTCCACGCGCGCTTCCAGCGACCGGGTCAGCGTGGTCAGCTCCCGCTCGGCGGAACGGCGGCGATCGACCTCGCTGGCCAGTTCCCGGTTCTTGGCTTCGAGCTGCGCCGTGGAGGGCAGCGCCAGCGCCTTGGGCAGGAGCGGCCAGAGAATGATGGCGGTGGTTAGCGAGGCGAGCGCGGTGGCCGCCTTGATCAGCCCCTGGATTTCATACAGCGGCTCCCAGATCACCACGATGGCCATGAAATGCGTGGCACCGCACAGCAGGATGAGGGCGATGAAGAGGTAGAGCGTGGGCCGGTAGCGGGCATCCGGACGGCGCAGCGCGAACAGGGCCAGCACGAAGGGAATGGAGAATTAGGACAATCCGGTGACGGCATCGGATATGACATGGGTCCATAGGATCCATGGCGTCCACAAGAAGCACATGCCATGCGGCATGAAGCCCGACATGGTCACGGCCGCGAGGATTGTGTCCATACCCGCGTCTCCCGGTCAGTCTTTCGAAACCGTAACATTCACCCTCCGGCAATGCGAGTGCTACCTTGGGTAAATTTTCGGGAAATGGGCACTTCTGGCTGTGGATACCCGTCTTGACGGAAATCCTGGCCGGTCCTATTGATCCGCCTCCCAATCGGTCGGGGCTATAGCTCAGTTGGGAGAGCGCGTCGTTCGCAATGACGAGGTCGGCGGTTCGATTCCGCCTAGCTCCACCATTTCAATCCGGTCTGCCGGAGGCAGAGAAATCGGTCCGGGGGATCGATTTCAGGTGCGAAATGCCCCGGCAGGGGCCTTCGCTCGCCAGCGCGAGCTTCGGCTCGGCAAGCCAGAAAATCAAAATCATTGCCCCTGCTGCCCGGCCTAGTCGCCGATGCGGCGGTAAATGCCGTCAATGCGCAAATCTTCGCCTTCGTGCTGGGCGAGATAGGCGCTCATCGCGCTTTCCAGCTGGCCGAGATCGTCGACCAGGCACAGCCCTTCGCCATCCGGCGAGATACCGAGCTCATCGCGGGTAGCTTCGGCCAGCGCCGAGCAATCGGGGATGTGATAGGCGATCACACCGCCCTCATAGACCCATAAAAGACCATAGGAATAGGCTTCCGGCCCGTCACGCGCCGGCACCTGGGCCAGCCAGACCGAACCGCCCAGCGAGCGGAAGCGGGCATTATTGTGCGGGAAGTCCGCAACGCGCGAGAAATAGCGCCGCCCGACGCCGTAATGG
>CBDUFA010000022.1:0-10002 GCA_965366295.1 uncultured Hyphobacterium sp. | reverse complement strand
TGACATCACCACGCCCGGCCTTGCCCAGCGCCTCGTCATACATTTTCGCAGAGGCGAGCACGGCGGCTTCCTGCGCGTCCGTCGTCCAGTAGACGGCCGAGCGGTATTGCGTGCCGACATCATTGCCCTGGCGCATGCCCTGGGTCGGGTCATGGCTTTCCCAGAACAGTTTCAGCAATTCCTCGAGGCTGATCCGGGCCGGGTCATAGACCACGCGCACGGTCTCGGTGTGGCCAGTCGCGCCGGTGCAGACCTCTTCATAGGTCGGGTTCGGCGTATAACCGCCAGCATAGCCCACAGCGGTGGAAATCACGCCGTCGGTCTCCCAGAAAATCCGCTCCGCCCCCCAGAAACAGCCCAATGCAAAGAAGATCACCTCTTCGCCGGGCTTGACCTCGGTCAGCGAGGCGCCGGTGACGAAATGCGGGCGGGGCGCAAGAATGGCCTCGGCGCGCCCGGGCAGGGCTTCGTTTGCGGGGATCTGCTCTGTTTTCCAGCGTTTGTCGAACCAGGCCATGGCGGCGCTCCGTCGTGTATGGACCCTCCAAGATAAGACGCCGCACGCGCCGCGCCAATGGCGACGACATCACGATTTGCGGCCGCTCGCGTGATCGCCCTGCGGGGCGGATGGTATCCAGCCGCCATGAAGCCGCGCCCGACCGCCTGTTGCGCTTGACCCGGGCGATGGCTTGGCTATTTTGCGCGGCCTTGTGCGGAGAGGTGGCCGAGTGGTCGAAGGCGCACGCCTGGAACGCGTGTATACGGGCAACCGTATCGAGGGTTCGAATCCCTCTCTCTCCGCCACGACATCCCAGCCATCGCCAATGTCCGCGACCGGTTCAAGGAGAACCGGCAGACCGCGCTGGAAGAATGGTGGGATCTGGCCGCCTGAAGCCGGCTTGTGCTAGAAAACCGGGACGCCTTCGCCTTCGTCTGACAGCACCAAAAAAGGGCAGCCCGAAGGCTGCCCTTTCATGTGCATCGACCTAAGGGTCTAGATGTGGCGACGGCGGGTCAACAAACGGGCCGCCATCAACAGCGCGGCGATTAAAAGAAATGCGCAGCTGATCGGAAAGGCATTGTCCGAAACACTGTTCATATCGATCAGGCCAGTCCGGGCCGCTACGGGCCTTGCTGCCCGGTCCGGTGCGGAGGCCGGCGCGCTGCGCGGCGCCTCCTGCGAGGTCCGGGTCCGGGTTGCCGGCGCCGTAGCGGTGTTGGTCCCGCGATCGCGAACCACGACCGTCCGGGAGCTGTAGGCCGGTTGCCTGTAGACCGTGCGCGTACCGCTACCGGCAGTGACCGCTTGCGGAGTATCGATAGCAATGCCGGCTTGCGGGGTGTCGACTTCGATATCCGTCTGCGGCACCTCGGCCTGGACCGCTGCGCGGACGGCGTCCTGGCCGGCCTCGGCGCGGGCTTCAATCGCATCGGTTCCTGTTTCCGACACGATCCGGCTTACGGCTTCACCGGCACCGGTGGCCTCCGGGTCGGCAGAAACCCGTGTCTCAACCCGTGTCGCGGCATCGGCACGGTCCACGGCTTCCACTGCGGCTTGGGTTTGTGTTTCCGTGCTGATCCGCTGGGCGGCGGCAGTTGCGGAACTGTCATTTGTGGCCGCAGCCGACGCAGCGTCCTCGACTTGCGTGGTGACGTTGCTGCGCGATTGGGCTTCGGTCGCGAGCTGCGGCGTTGCATTCTCGCGTTCGGCCGCATCACGAACCTCGCGGGCCGCCCGGCGGGCTTCGCGCAAGGCGCGTTGCTGGCGCATCTGATCGATCCGAGATGCCGGCGCTGTCGTTTGCAAGCGTGACCCGGCGCGGCTAGCGGAATCAAGCTCGAGCTCTTCGGTCTGGACACGCGTTGTGTCCTGCACGGTTCCCGCGACACCACCCAGTTGGGCATGGGCGATCGAAGCGGTCACCAGAACAGTCACGATGGAAAGCAGAGTACGCATGGGATCCTCCCTTCGCTGCTTGCAGGACAGCCGGAATGACCGTCCGTTCAAAAAGACAACGAAGGAAAGCGGAGATTTATTCCATGGAGGTGCTGCAGCTACCGCAACTCGGCCTGACGCGTAGAGAAAAACCCGGCTCCGACCGCACCATAGCCATAGACGCGGTCACGCCCGCGTCGCCCCAAATCTTCTGCAGTCTCGACGAGCGTTGCCTCGGCGTCATGCGTGGACTGACCTCGCGATAATTCCAGCGCGAGAAGCCCGGCCACGATGGGTGAGGCAAAGGATGTGCCGCGAACCTGGGCTGTATCACCGGCAAGCGTGGGCCAGGCCATGTCCATGCCACGTGCAGCAAAGTCGACATGATCGCCCTGCACCGCTTCCGGAAGAATCCGGTTACGGGCATCAATGGCGGTAACGGCTATGACGTCCGGATAGGCCGCCGGATACAACGGGTCCGCGCTCGCGCCGTCATTGCCAACCGCAGCCACGATCATGCGCCCCTGGCCGACAAATCGCTGCACTGCCGCCTGGAGAGCGATGTTGGCCGGACCGACAATGCTGATATTGACCACCCGCACATCCGCTTCCGCCATCCAGCCCAGAGCCCGCAGGATTGTATCCGCTGAACCGCCAGTCGGTTGGCCGCCATACACATCTGCGGCGATGATCCTTGCGCCCGGTGCAACGCCGTTCTGGGCACCGAGGATCGAGGCCACCTGCAGGCCGTGGGAATGCGGCACGACCGTTTCACCGCGAAAAGCTCGTGCCGAGACCTGTCCGCTGGCGAATCCCGGTGCGTTTCCGGGAACCCCCGCGTCGATCATGCCGATCGAGATGTCATCGCGCAGTTCAGGCTCTGTCTGCGCGGTGTATCCGGCAGCCAGCCCGGACCGCGTATAGATGTGATTGTAATCGAACAGCCCATCGGGATCGTACTGGCGCAACAGCCGCAATGCCTGTTGCGTGCTAACGCCGGCCGGCACTTCAAGCCGCAGATACCGGATGCCAAGCGCCGTCTCGGTGCGGTCTTCGATGATGGCAAAGCCGCTCTGCAGAGCCTGCGATAGCAGAATGCCGGATGGGTCAAGCGCGATGATCTCGCCACGAAGGATCACACTGCCGCGCGGACCTCGTTCAAGAACATCCCGGTTCGCCCGCAAGAGCGTGTTCAGCGTGTCCCGGCGGACGCCTTCGAGTTCGTCGAGGACGCGATCGTCAAGTTCATCCAGCAGGGATTCGGTCCGGTCCAGAGGTGTTTCCGGTAGACGCGCGGGCAGATCCGGAAGGCGAGCCGGAAGGTCCAGCTGCGCCAGGGCTGGCGCGGTCAGCAAGATCGACGCGAGTATCAGGATCAGGCGCGGCAATAATGACTCCGGCAGCAAGGCGCCCGGCCCTTTTGCCCGGCGCTGATAAATCTGTAACGTATGGAAGAAACCGTTTCTTCCAATCGTTGTCGGAACAATAGCATGCCCAGAAAAGATGCCGATTTTCGGGCGCAATTGCTGGAAATCCTGCCGCGTCTGCGGCGGTTTTCCCGTTCGTTGACCCGAAACGAGGCGGATGCGGACGATTTGCTACAGATGGCGCTGGAACGCGCGTTGAAGCGGGCTGAACAGTTTCAGCCCGGCACGCGAATGGATAGCTGGATGTACCGGATCCTAAAGAATATCTGGATTGATGAAATCCGGGCGCGTAGCCGGCGCGCCGAGACTTTTGCACCGGAGGAGGCCGGTCTCGGTATTGGCGCGGACGACCCGGATTTCGAAAAGCGAATCCGGGCCATGTCCGTCGAGCAGGCGATGGACACTTTGCCAGACGACCAGCGCATCGCGGTTTCGCTCGTTCTCGTCGAAAGCCTGTCTTACAAGGAGGCGGCTGCGGTGCTTGATATTCCCATGGGTACACTCACCAGCCGTCTGGCACGAGGACGGCAGGCGCTTGAACAACAATTGTCCGGCACCGGCGGAGACACGGCATGAATTGGCGCGATGAAGACATCATGGCCTATGTAGATGGTGAGATGACCGACGATGTAAGGGTCCGGTTTGAAGCTGCGCTTGAGAGCGATGCCGAGCTGGCCCGTCGCGCCCGTCAACAGCGCCGAATCTCAAATCGCGTCAGGTCTGCCTATGCGCCCGTTGTCAACGAGCCAGTGCCGGATCGCTTCGCGAACCTGCTCGCGGCAGATAAGCCAGCGGAACCGAACTCGCCTGCATGGTGGGACGGTTTACGTGCATTTTTCGCCAGGCCTTTCGCCGCGCAAGGTATGGTGGCGTTGGCCAGTTTGGCTTTAGGCCTGTTTGTCGGGGCACATTTCCTGACTTCCGGCGCCGGCATTTCCGGTCAGTCAACGCTGGCGAATTCACAGCTGGCCGCGGCACTGAATGCGGCGGATGGTAACGAGGGCTGGCAAATGCCGGTCACCTTCCGCAATGATAGCGGTCAGTATTGCCGTGCCTTTCAGGCCAGCGAAGCCCCGACCCGCGGATTGGCCTGCCGCGAAGAATCGGGCTGGCAGGTCCGCCTGCTAATGCATGACGGTGCGGCGGCCAGCGGCGGTTATCAGCTTGCCGGGTCTTCGCTTCCGCCCGCGCTTCTGCAGTCGATCGATGACATGATCGAGGGCGATCCGCTTGATGCTGACGGTATCGAAGCCGCGGCGTCCTCAGGCTGGATGGAATAAATCCCGCTGCCCAGCCGTTGTCCTCCCCGCAAGACGTCAATTGCAAAGGAGGATGTCATGCAGACGCAGAAATTCATGCTCGTACTCGCCGTGCCGATGGCGCTTCTCTCTGGCGGCGCTCATGCCCAGGCGGGCCAGTCCACGCAGTTCAGCTATCACCACTCCTATTATGAGGGTGGCTATGACCGGCGCGACTATCGCTATCATCGCCAAGCCTGTGGGACACGTTCGTCCGGTGGCCTTGGCGCGGTACTCGGTCTCGGCTCGGTTCTGGACGTCAGCATTCAGCTTGGCGGCCGTTTCAGCGAATGTGATGAGCGCCAGTATGCCTGGGCCAGTGGCTGGTCGGCGGAATACCGCGAGACGGCCTATTGGCAGAATCCCAATACAGGCGCGCGTGGGGCAATTTACCCGCGGAATTACTACCGCCGCGGAAGCCAGACTTGCGCCAGCTTCGAATCCGAAAGCTGGTCAGGCTATGGCGACTATGATCGCGGCGCCTTCCAGATGTGCCGGAATTCTCGTGGAGAATGGGAATTCGCCGGTTCCTATGAACGCCGGCGCTGATCGGCAAAAACCAATCGGATTCAACCGGGGCCGGCGGTTAAACGCCGGCCCGTTAATCCTGATGACCAAACAGGCACATTGCTCAAACCGAACTGTCCCGCCGTTAGAATGGCGCGGCATGTTCGTCCTGGCGAATTCGACGAAGGTGGCAGTGCTCATGCCAGGCCGGACTGCGCGGGTTCGCGCATTGACAAGTATCAAGTCGGCTCGGGTATTAAGGCGTCATGGAACCGCACTGATACCTGTCTTGAAGGAATATTGCCGTGCCCCAGAAGGAATTCCGCGAAGAGTTCGCCCATTTTCTCGGCCCGGGATCCGAGAACGGTTCCTGGTTCCGGTCCGAATTCCAGGCCGTGCTGGATCAGTGGTTCGACTGGCGCCGTGATTTGTTCGCGGATGATCCGTCGCCGTTGCCGCAGGAGCTGCGACGATCACCGCGCTTTCTGGCGGAACGCGAGCAGCTCGGTCAGAAACTGGCAGAATTGTGTGACCGGCTCACCGGCGAAGTGCCGAAATATACGCCCCGCTACATCGGCCACATGGTTTCCGAGGTCTCGATCCCGGCCATGCTCGGGCATTTCGCGACGCTGCTTCACAATCCCAACAATACGTCCCGTGACGTCGCGCGGGTAAGCGGCGCCATAGAGGACGAGGCGATCGGTCTCTTGGCCGCGATGATCGGCTTCGATCCGGACACGGCACAGGGACATTTCACCTCGGGCGGAACGCTGGCCAATTTCGAATGCGTTTGGCGGGCCCGCTACCGGATGGACCATTTTCTGTCCCTGGCCCTGGCGATTTCCGAGCAAAGCGGCGAGCAGCTGGATCCGTTTGCCGCCGGGCATATGGGCTGGACGCGTTATAACGCCCTGGCGGGCCAGCACGGGTTCAGTGAGGCGGAGCTGCGCAAGGCCAGCGCTGTTGTGTCCAATCCGTTCGAGGCAGGGGAAAGGATCGGAAAGGCGTCCGGCCGGCCCTGGCGTGGCCCGGTCCTGCTGGTGCCCGGCAACAAGCATTTCTCCTGGCTGAAAGCCGCCAATGTCTTCGGCCTGGGCGAGGAGGCATTCTGGCCGGTTGCCCTCGATGCGAATGGCCGGTTGGATCCGGTTGCCCTGGAACGGGCGATCGAGCGGGCGAGGGCAGACGGGCGTCCGGTGCTCGCCGTGATCACCGTGGCCGGCACGACCGAGGCGGGCGAGATTGATCCCGTTGGTACTGTCTGTGACCGGCTGGACTCGCTACGCGCGACCGGTATCGATGTCTGGCATCATGTCGATGCCGCCTGGGGCGGCTTTTTGTGCTCCATGCTGGGCGGCGAGGCTGAAACAGTGCTCGAGGATCGCAGCCGGGCGGCGCTGCGCGCCATAAGGCGCGTCAATTCGGTGACGCTTGATCCGCACAAGCTGGGTTATGTGCCCTATGCGTGCGGGGCGTTTCTGGTGCGCGATCATGAGAATTACGCCAATTCGCTGTTTGCTGCTCCCTATATCGACCGGGCTCTGGCGAACGACCGCTGGATGATGACACTGGAAGGATCCCGCAGTGGCGCGGGCGCATCCGCTGTGTGGCTGACGGGACAGACCCTGTCTTTCCGGCCCGACCGCTTCGGCGCGATGATGGCGGGAACAATTGACTCCTGCCGCTTTTTTGCCCGGTCTCTGCAAGACGGCGAACCACTTGTCAGACCGCTGATACCCACTGACAGCAATATATTCTGCTTCTCGCTGGCAAAGCCGGGCGAAGCGCTCAGTGTTTCGAATGAGCGGACAGCGAGCGTTTTCCGGGCTTTCACGGCTGATCCGGAATTCTCGGTGTCGAAAACGGTTCTCTCGCGAGAAAATTACGGCGAACTGATTAACGCGCATGTGGCGGCATATGGAGGCGAGGCCGACACCGATTCGATGGTTCTGTTGCGGTGCGTGTTCATGAATCCCTTCTGGCGCGAAGAATCCATCCGTGCCGCCTTGATGCCGCGTTTCATCGAGCGCTTGCAAACGCACATGAATTGATAATTGTCAAGTCACTGGGCGTGCGTCCCGGAGCCGCGCGGCAAGGCGCCGCGATGACGGCATTCGACAATGCCTACAATATATAGCCTTCGATACCGTTTTGAACACAACATATCGTGTACTGGAGGGCTGCCAGATGGATTCGGCGCAATTGGAATATCAGAAATCGGATGCGGGTGTTCCGGTCCCGCTTCAGAAAATCTCCAGCGACATATGGGACATGAAATACCGGTTCAAAAGCGCGGATGGCTCGCGAACAGATGACACAATCGAAGATAGCTGGGACCGGGTTGCCCGGGCATTGTCGGTTTGCGAGGGCAAGAAGGCGCGTTACTGGCAAGAGCAATTCCGGACCGCCTTGGACGATTTCCGGTTCCTGCCCGCCGGGCGGATCCTGTCCGGCGCGGGCACCGGCAGGAATGTGACGCTATTCAACTGCTTCGTCATGGGGACCATCCCGGACAGTTTGAGCGGCATATTCGACATGCTCAAGGAAGCGGCACTGACCATGCAGCAGGGCGGCGGGATCGGGTACGATTTCTCGACAATCCGGCCAAAGGGCAGCCGGGTGGCAGGCGTCGACGCGGATGCCAGTGGACCGCTCAGTTTCATGGATGTCTGGGACGCGATGTGCCGGACCATCATGAGCGCCGGCTCGCGCCGCGGTGCCATGATGGGTGTCATGCGGGATCACCATCCCGACATTCTGTCCTTCATAGAGGCGAAACGCGATCGTGACCGATTGCGGATGTTCAATCTTTCCGTACTGGTCAGCGATGCGCTTATTGAAGCCGTGGATCGCGATGCAGACTGGCCGCTGCATTTCGACGGTGCGGTCCACAATACGATCCGCGCGCGCGACCTCTGGGATGCGATCATGAGATCGACCTATGATTTCGCTGAGCCGGGCGTGATCTTCATCGACCGCATCAACAGCGCGAACAATCTTGCCTGGCTAGAAGATATTGCCGCTACAAACCCGTGTGGCGAACAACCGCTGCCGCCTTATGGCGCGTGCCTGCTGGGATCGGTCAATCTGAGCCGGTTTGTTTCCGAGCCTTTCAGCGAGTCCGCACATCTCGACCTGGATGCCGTCAAGACCTGCGTGGCTACCGCCGTGCGGATGATGGACAATGTCATTGATGTCAGCAATTTCCCGCTTCACCGCCAAAAAGAAGAGGCCGTCAACAAGAGGCGGCTGGGACTGGGCATCACCGGCCTAGGCGATGCGCTGATCATGTGTGGCATCCGCTATGGTTCATCGGCGGCCATCGACGCGGTGGACAATTGGCTCGGCACCATCACGAACGAGGCTTACCGGACCAGCGCGCTCCTGGCTTCGGAAAAAGGATCATTTCCCCTATTCGACGCCAGTCGATACCTTGAATCCCCTATGGTGCAGGCGCTGGATCCGGATGTGCGGGAGCTGATCGCAGAGCACGGAATCCGCAACAGTCACCTCACATCAATCGCGCCGACAGGGACGATCTCGCTTCTGGCGAACAATACCAGCGGCGGCGTAGAACCGGTCTTCGGTTACACCTTTCATCGCAGGGTTCGCCAGGCGGACGGCAGCCATGTCGAGGAAGAAGTTCAGGATTACGCCTATCGGGTTTTCCGGGACATGTTCGGAACCGACGCCGAACTGCCGGACTATTTCGTGGAAGCCGACGGCCTCTCTCCCCGCGAACATGTCGTCATGCAGGCGGCGGCACAGAAATGGATCGACAGCTCGATCAGCAAGACGATCAATTTGCCGCAGGATATCGAATTCGACGCCTTCAAGGATGTCTACCGCTTGGCCTTTGACCAGGGTTGCAAGGGTTGCACAACCTACCGGCCAAATGACACCACCGGGGCAGTTCTATCCAAGACGTCCGAGCCGGAATCTCCAAAGAAGGTCAGCGCCGCGAATGATTCCACTGCCGTCGCACCCCGGCCTCAGGAACTACCCGGTCAGACCTACAAGGTCCGTTGGCCGCACAGTGAACATGCCATCTATGTGACCATAAATGACATCGTCGAGGACGCTGTGAACGCTGCCGATGAAAGCGTCAGCGTGCGCCGGCCGTTCGAGATTTTCATCAATTCGAAGAACATGGATCACTACGCCTGGACACTGGCGCTGACCCGGATGATTTCGGCCGTGTTCCGCCGCGGGGGAGATGTCAGATTTGTTGCCGAAGAGCTCGGCGCTGTCTTTGATCCCCAGGGCGGGGCTTTCGTCAACGGTCGCTATGCGCCCAGTCTCCTGGCGGTGATCGGCGGCGTCATCGAGCGCCATCTGAACGCGTTGGCAGATGATGGTACGGAGCTGAATATTGTTCCAGGTGCCGAGCGAGCTGTGGCTAGCCAGGCAGAGGTGGCGGAAATGGTATCGCCACCGACCGGCCTGCTTTGCCCGAAATGCCATCAGCCCTCGGTCAAGAAGCTGGAGGGGTGCCTCACATGTACAAGCTGCGGTTTCTCGAAATGCGGGTAGAGGCAGGCCGGCGCCATTCGGCGTGACAATGCGTCTCATCTACAGAAGCCGGCGTAATCGATAATTGATGATTATCAAGACGTGAAGATTGTCATGACCTGTCCGATCGATCGTGGCGCGCAACGCCGTGCCGCACCACCCATCCTGCAAAACGCTTTCCGGCCCTTCTTTCTTGGAGGTGCGATATGGGCGGCGATACAAGTGCCGCTCTGGTATGCCGAGTATGCCGGTTATCTGGGCTATGTGGCGGTCCCGGCCGGTCATGCGCACGAAATGCTCTATGGCATGCTGGCCGCGATCA
>CBDUFA010000021.1:0-10026 GCA_965366295.1 uncultured Hyphobacterium sp. | reverse complement strand
AAGGAACCCACGCCTATCCAGGCGGGTGCCATTCCCCCTGCCCTGGCAGGCAAGGACGTGCTCGGCATTGCCCAG
This sequence comes from uncultured Hyphobacterium sp., assembly GCA_965366295.1. Classification (GTDB taxonomy): domain Bacteria; phylum Pseudomonadota; class Alphaproteobacteria; order Caulobacterales; family Maricaulaceae; genus Hyphobacterium. The sequence goes on along the minus strand of CBDUFA010000021.1, from coordinate 9,951 downwards.
ACCGGCACCGGCAAGACGGCCTCGTTTACCCTGCCGCTGATCGAGAAGCTGTCCAAGGGCCGCGCCAAGGCGCGCATGCCACGCTCGCTGATCCTGTCGCCGACGCGCGAACTGGCGGCGCAGATCGCCGACAATTTCGACAATTACGCCAAGAACACCAAGCTGACGAAAGTCCTGCTGATCGGCGGCGTTGCCTTTGGCCCGCAAGAAGAAATCCTCAACAAGGGCGCCGATGTGGTGATTGCCACGCCCGGCCGCCTGCTGGACCAGTTCGAACGCGGCAAGGTGCTGCTCAACGGCGTCCAGGTGCTGGTGATCGATGAGGCCGACCGCATGCTGGACATGGGCTTCATCCCGGATATCGAACGCATTCTGAAAACTCTGCCGGCGCGGCGTCAGACCCTGTTCTTCTCGGCCACCATGCCGCCGGAAATCCAGTCGCTCGTGGATCGTTTCATGAATGATCCCGAGCGCATCGAGGTTTCCCGGCCCGCCTCCACGGCGTCGACCATCCGCCAGCTGCTGGCGCGCGTGAAGGACAAGACGCCGAAAACCAAGCGCGAGATGCTGCGCAAGGCGATCGACCGCGATGGCGTGAAAAACGGCATTATCTTCTGCAATCGCAAGCGCGACGTCGATATCGTCGCCCGCTCGCTGCAAAAACACGGTTTCTCGGCGGCGCCGATCCATGGCGATCTCGACCAGTCGCAACGCACGGCGACGCTGGGGCAGTTCAAGTCCGGTGAGCTGCGCTTCCTGGTGGCCAGCGATGTGGCCGCACGCGGCCTGGACATCCCGGCCGTCAGCCATGTGTTCAACTATGATGTCCCGCACCATTCCGAGGACTATGTGCACCGCATCGGCCGCACCGGCCGCGCGGGCCTGGAAGGCGAATCGGTGACGATCGTGGCGCCGGGCGATGAGAAATCCCTCGCCGGTGTTGAAAAGATCATCGGGCAGGACATTCCGCTGGCCGATTTTGCCGGCGGCGGCAAGCCCGCCAGGGCGGAGACGGCCGACACGGCTGAAAAATCCGACAAGCCGAAGCGCAAGGCGAGGTCTGCTGACCGGTCCAAGCCCGCGCCGGATAAAGCAGCGCCTGAAGAGGCCGAGCCGGCCGCGAAGGCCGACCGCAAGCCGCGTTCCGGCCGCAATTCGCGCAAGGAGTCCGGTGGTCGCGGAAATGTGAAGGGCTTTGGCGACGATACGCCGGCTTTTTTCAATATCGGGCAAGGCTGAATACGCCGCTGTTTACGGCTTCTTTCCCTTTCTGGGCCAGTTTTAGTCAAAGGCGAATCGTGTGGGCAGGCACGGTTCGTGGATTTGACTATTGAAGGGGTTGGCCGTGAACGGACGCTTGCAGGGACCAGAAGGTCGCACACTCGCCAAGGAAACGCTCGAATTGATGGAGCGTTACGACGTCGCGCCGACACCGGAAAATTATGCGGTCTTCTCGAGTTTCGCTTCCGACTCCATCCCCGAGCTCTGCGAGGCTGTTACCAAGCGCATCGAGGAAAATGCGCCGTTCGACCAGGTTTTCTGTGACTCGCTCTATGATGAGCACTTCGCGATCGCCAAGATCCAGGAAGCCGTCATGGCCAGCTCCGGCACCATGGCGCGCGAACTGCACCAGGTCCGCGAGACCCTGAAAGCAGCGGAACAGCACACCGCCGAGTATGGCGAAACACTGGCCGGGGCCGAAGGCGCCTTCGACGAGGATGCCGATCCCAGCCAGGTGCGCAGCGTGATCCAGCAACTGGTTGCCGCCACGTCCCGCATGCAGCAGCGCTCGCAAGACCTCGAACGGCGCCTGCACGAGACCTCCAGCGAAGTGGTCAAGCTGCGCTCCAATCTCGAGCGGGTCCGCGAGGAAGCGATGACCGATGCCCTCACCGGCATCGCCAATCGCAAGCGGTTTGACGAGATGTTGCGCAAGGGCCGCCGCTCGGCGGATTCGAACAATGAATCCATGTGCCTCATTCTCTGCGACATCGACCATTTCAAGCGTTTCAACGACACGTGGGGCCACCAGACGGGCGACCAGATCATCCGCTTTGTGTCCGGCTGCATGACCCGCAACGCCATGGACCATCACACGGTGGCCCGTTATGGCGGCGAGGAATTCGCGGTCGTGATGCCCAAGACCAGCCTGATGGAAGCCAATGCGGTCGCTGAAAAGATCCGCATGACGGTCGAAGGCAAGCGCCTGCTGCGCAAGTCGACCAGCGAGGACCTCGGCAATATCACGGTCTCGCTGGGTGTTGCGACCTACAAGCACGGCGAGTCGGTCGAGGAATTGATCGAGCGCGCCGATGCCAATCTCTACAAATCCAAGAAAGCCGGCCGCAATCGGGTGACCACGGACACCGGATCGGCCGGAAAAGCCGCCGCGGCCTAGCGGCCCGCGCCAAAGCCCAATAGATTGAGCCCCGGCACTGACCGGGGCTTTTTCTTGACCAGGCATACTTCATCCGAAAAGCACTTCCACTGGCGCGGACGCGACGTCACCCGGGTGGAGAACCTGTCCGATATCGTGTTCGCGCTGTCGCTGACCCTGATCGTGGCATCATCGGTGCCCACCCGTTTCGACGAGCTGGTTTCGCTCTGGCGCGAGGCCATTGCCGTGGCGATGTGCTTTGCGCTCGTCCTGCTGATCTGGTCGAAGCACCATGCCTTCCACCGGCGCTACGGGCTGGATGACGGACCGACCATCTTTCTCAACTCGATCGTGCTCTTCCTGATCATGATCTTCGCCTACCCGCTGAAATTCCTGGCGCTGTTCCTGGTGAACTTCTTCACCGGCTATTTCCAGCCCATGTCGACCGCCAGCGCGGTGCTTCCGCTGGACCAGGTGCATTGGTTCATCGTGATCTATGCGACCGGCTATGCAGCGATCTTCGGCGTTTTCGCGCTGATGTACGCGCACGCGCTGAAACGCGCCGGCGACCTCGGACTGAGCCCGACGGAGCGAATCCTCACCCGGCTGGAGGTCGAACAGGGGATCGGCGCCATCGCGATATCGGCGCTGGCCGCCATTGTGGCGTTGGCCCTGCCCGCAAACCTCTCGCCCATGGGCGGGTCGGTCTATTTCCTGATTGGCCCGGTGATGTGGTGGCTGACGCGCCGCGCGCACCGGAAGATCGAATCGCCTCAGGCGGATTCGGGCGGCTGAGTGGTCTGGAAGGACGGGCGCTCCGCCCATTTCTCATAGAATGCCGCGAGCCGGTCATGCCCTTCGCGCCAGTTCGATTCCGGATAGCGGAAGTCGAGATATCCGAGGGCGACGGCGATCGCCATGGCGCCGAGGTCGAACGCGCCGGCGAACTTGTCGGCTTCCGATTCCAGCAAATCGATCGACCGGGCGATGCCGGCTTCCTGGCGTTCCACCCAATAGGCGTGCTGCTTGTCATCCGGGCGGGTGAGCTCGATACGCCGCCCGACCGTCAAATCCAGCATGCCATCGGCCAGGGCCTGGAAGCGCAGCACGCGCCAGCGCGCGGCCCCTGACTTGGGGATCCAGCGGTCCTCGTCGAGGCTGTCGATGTATTCGCAGATCAGCGGGCTGTCGAAGAGCGGCGTCGCATCGTCACGGATCAGTGCCGGAACCTTGCCGAGCGGATTGGCCGCCAGCAGGGCTTCGGGATTGTCGAGCGGCATCGCGTCGATTTCGAGAATGCGCTGCGTCAGCCCCTGTTCCCGGATCAGCACACGGCATTTCCTCGCATAGGGCGAGGTTTCGGTCATCAAGAGCTTCAAGGCGCCAGCCCCTTCCTGCTAACAGGCCGCCCGGTCGGCACGCCTGCCACGCCGCCTTCATACGGCCAATCACGCTTCGCAGCGAACGGTTTTTGACAGTCCCGGCGCAGTCTCAGTGCGGCGGTTGTGCGGGCACCAGCGTCACGCTCTCGCCGCAGCCGCAGGCATCGGTCTCGTTGGGATTGCGGAAAACGAATTTCGACGAGATCGGGGTAACATCCCAGTCGATCTCGGAGCCCAGCAGGAAGAGCAGCGAGGTGGCGTCAACGACGATGGTCACGCCCTTGTCCTCGACCACTTCATCGAGCTTTTCCGGAGCCTCGACATAATCCATGACGTATTCCATGCCCGCACAGCCGCCCTTTTTCACGCCGACGCGAAGAAAACCGGCGCCCTTGGACGCCATGATCTCCTTGACCCGCGCGGCGGCACGGTCGGAAATGGTGAGAGCCTGTTTCTGTGCAGTCATATCGGCCTCTAGAGCATGTTGAGCGCGAGCCGCGCCTCATCGGTCATCCGGTCAGGCGTCCAGGGCGGTTCGAAGACAAGGTCGACGCGGACCTTCTCGACACCTTCCACCTGCGCGGCGGCGTCGTGGACCCACATCGGCATTTCGCCCGCGACCGGGCAGCCCGGCGCAGTCAGCGTCATCTGGATGTGCATGGTACGGTCATCGTCCAGGTCGACCTTGTAGATCAGGCCCAGCTCGTAGATGTCGACCGGGATTTCCGGGTCGAACACCGTCTTCATGGCTTCCACGGTGTCACGCGTGATCCGCTCCAGCTCTTCCTGGGGAATGCTGGTCGGCGCAGACCGTTCGGCGGCGGGCTCGTCCGCCTCCGCTTCGGGCTTTGCCGAGAGATCGATCATGTCGCGCGAATTCTTGGTCATGTCGTCCATTAGATGAGAAAGCTCTTCGCCTTGTTCAATGCCTCGATGAAGACATCGACATCTTCGGGGGTGTTATAGATCGCGAAGCTGGCCCGGACCGTGGAGTCCACGCCGAAGCAACGCATCAATGGCTGAGCACAGTGATGCCCTGCTCGCACGGCGACACCATACTTGTCCAGCAACTGCGCCAGATCATGGGCATGGGCGCCGTCCATCGCGAAGGAGAGGATCGCGCCCTTGTCCTGCGCCGTGCCGATCAGCTTGACGCCGTCCATCGCGGACACGGCCTGCGTGGCGCGGTCCAGCAGGGCGCGCTCATGCTCCATCACGGCGACGCGGTCGAACTGGCGGACCCAGTCGATCGCGGCGCCCAGGCCGATCACGTCGGCGATGGCCGGCGTGCCGGCCTCGAACTTGTGCGGGACATCGGCCCAGGTCGACCGGTCCTCGAACACGTCGGCGATCATCTCGCCCCCGCCCTGCCAGGGCGGCAGGCGATCAAGCCAGTCCCCGGCGGCGTAAAGCGCACCCGCGCCCGAGGGGCCGTAGAGCTTGTGCCCGGTGAAAACGAAGAAATCACATCCCAGCTCGCTGACATCGACCGGCATGTGGACGGCCGATTGCGATCCGTCGATCAGGACGGCGGCGCCATTGTCATGCGCCATCCTGACGATGCGCGAAACGTCATTCGCCGTGCCCAGCACGTTCGACATGTGGACGATGGCCACCATTTTCGTGCGCGGCCCCATCAGGCCCATCAGCGCGTCATAATCGAGCTCGCCCGTCCCGGTGACCGGGCACCATTTCACGACCGCCCCGGCGCGTTCCGCCGCGAGCTGCCAGGGAATGATGTTGGAATGGTGTTCCATCTGGCTGAGGACGATCTCGTCGCCGGCTTCCAGCGTCTGGCCGAAACTGTAGGCGACCAAATTGATGGCCTCGGTCGCACCGCGCGTCAGCACGATCTGGTCGGCACGCTGCGCCCCGAGGAAATCGGCGATTTTTGCACGCGCACCCTCGAACGCCTCGGTGGCTTCATTGGCCAGAGTGTGTAGGCCGCGATGCACATTGGCGTAAGACGAGCGGTAGACATTCGCCACGGCCTCGATCACGGCCTCGGGCTTTTGCGCCGAGGCGGCATTGTCGAGATAGACCAGCGGCTTACCGTTGATCTCGCGCCCGAGGATCGGGAATTCCGACCGGATCGCCGCGATATCCAGCGCCTTTATGGGGGCGTGGGCCGTCATGCCAGTCCTTTCAGCCGCTTGGAGATCAGGCCGCGAATGGTCCCGGCGGTCTGTTCATGCGAGATTTCGCCCAACGCCTCGTCGAGGAAGCTTTCCACCAGCAGGCGGCGCGCCTCGGGCTCCGGCAGGCCGCGTTGCTGCATGTAAAACAGCGCCATCTCGTCGAGCGTGCCGATGGCATTGCCGTGGCTGCACTCGACATCATCGGCGTAGATTTCCAGTTCCGGCTTGGCATCGATCTCGGACTTCTCGTCCACGATCATGCCCTTGTGGGTCATGTTGGCGGCCGTCTTCTGTGCCGCCTGCTTCACATTGATCTTGCCCTGGAAAACCCCGCGGCCACCGCCATAGGCGATGCCCTTGGCCGTCTGGCTGAGCTCGCCGCCCGGCCCGTGCATTTCCACGCGCGTGGTGAAATCGGAATGCAGCCCGTTGCCGACCAGGTACGCGCCGTTGAGCGTTGCCTTGGCACCGCCACCGGCATGGTGCAGCTGGGTTTCGTGCCGCAGCAGCCTGGCGCCCTGGGACACCACGGTCTGCACGAACTCGCCGCCCTCATTCAGCGTTACGCCGCTGGACAGCAGCAGCACCGCTTCCGGGGCCTCGTCGATCAGCACGACGCGCTCGACCCGCGCGCCCTTGCCCACGACATAGTCAACGCCAATCGCGGAAAACGCCTGCTCGGCCGAGGAATAATGCTCGTGAATCCGGATCGTCTCGCCGGCACCGGCATTGATGGTCAGCGCGGCGTGGGACACACCGGGCAAGGCCCGGAAGTCCACATCGATGATTTTGACCCAGTTGGAGAGCTCGATATAGGGCACACTCTGCACGCCGGCATAGGCTAGCAGATTGGCGAAGAAGTCCTGGGAAGCGGATCGCTTTACTTCGGTCCATTGCGGCGGCACCGAGCACTGGAACTGGACCTTGCCATAACCGCGAATGCCCTTGGCCGCGCGCTGGACGTCGGTCCACTTCCAGCCCTCGACACGCCGGTTCGGCAAGCCATCCCTTTTCAGGCGCTCGGCGAAATCCTTGCGCCAACCGGTGACATTCTTGAACCGCTGGAGGATCTGCTCCTCGGTGCTGGTGGGCTCGAGAACGGCCATCAGGCGGCCCTCACATACTTGTCATAGCCTTCGGCCTCGAGCTCCATGGCCAGCTCCGGACCGCCGCTGGCGACGATCTTGCCGGCACTCATCACATGCACCTTGTCGGGCGTGATGTGATCGAGCAGGCGCTGATAATGGGTGATCACCAGCATGCCGCGCTCGGGCGAGCGCAGCGCGTTGACGCCATCGGACACGACTTTCAGCGCGTCGATATCGAGCCCGCTATCGGTTTCATCGAGGATCAGGAAGCGCGGTTCCAGAACGGCCGCCTGCAGGATTTCCAGCCGCTTCTTCTCGCCGCCGGAGAAACCGACATTGAGAGGCCGCTTTAACATATCGGGAGAAATATTGAGAAGTTTTGCCTTTTCCCGAACCAGCTTCATGAAGTCCGGCGCCGACAGCTCGTCTTCGCCGCGCGCCTTGCGCTGGGCGTTGAGCGCTTCCTTGAGGAAGGTGAGCGTCGGCACGCCGGGGATCTCGACCGGATACTGGAAGGACAGGAAGAGACCTTTCGCGGCCCGCTCCTCGGGTTCCAGCTCCGCCACGTCCTCGCCGTCATAAAGGATCGTGCCATCGGTGACCGTGTAGCCGTCGCGGCCGGTCAACACGTAGGACAGGGTCGACTTGCCCGAGCCGTTCGGCCCCATGATGGCGTGCACTTCGCCCTTGGGGACGGACAGGTCCAGGCCCTTGAGGATAGGCTTGCCGTCTTCACCGACGGAGGCGTGGAGGTTCTTGATGTCTAGCATGCTCGTTATTCGCCCTCGTAATAGTCGATTTCCTGCGCAAAAGCGCGGTGGCGGAAAGTGGCGCCGTTCTCATCGAATGTGACGGCGCCGACCTTGTTGGAATCCGGGTATTCGACAATGTCCGCGCCCTGCATGGTCGAGAAGGTGACGTATTTCAGATCGCCCTTACCCGTATTGGTCAGCTGGTGCGCGACATCGCGGCCACCGGCCGGCGCGGCCAGCAGATCGCCGGGCTTCACCGGATAATGCGCCTCGCCGAAGCGGTAATCGCCCTCGCCTTCCAGGATCAGGATGGCTTCCTCGATGACGTGGTGATTATGGTGCGGGAAGGCGCACTTGCCCGGCGGCACGATCATGTAGGAACAGCCGAGCTGTTTCAGGCCAACCAGCGGGCCCATACGGCCCATCCGGGCTTCGAATTTCTCGCCATGTTTGATGGGATAATATTCGTCGATATCAGCGATATTGCGGATCGGTGCGGTCATTCGCCTGCCTCCGGAGCATAGGCCACACAGGCGATTTCGACGCGGGCGCCAAGCGCCAGCGCCTGGATTCCGGCGGTGACGCGCGCAGGCTGGTGGCCGTTCAGGGCCGCCGCATAGGCTTCATTCATCGCCGGATAATCCGCCATGTCGGTGAGATAGACGGTACAGGACACGAGGTCCGAGAGGTCGGCCCCGGCGAGCGCCAAAGAGGTCTCGATATTGGCCATGGTCTGCGTGGTTTCCGGTCCGGCACCGCCCTCGACAATGTCGGTCGTGCCGGGATGACGGCCAAGATGGCCGGAGACATAGAGCATGTCGCCCGCCCGCACGACCGAGCTGAACGGCGCCCAGTCTGGCAATCCCTCGACGCGGTAGGTCTCGATGCCGTCCTGCGCGTGGGCACAGGCCATGGCCGATACGGCCAGGAGGGAGGACAGGATCAGCTTTCTCATCGGTTCAGCGCCAGTTCGCAATAATAGGCCTCGCCCTCTGTTTCACCGCCATCGACCAGGGAACAGTCCGGGCCCTCGTCGACATTCTCGACGGTCTCATAGGTCAGGAAGACGGTTGCGATATTGTCCAGTTCCAGCCCGTCGAGACGGTAGAATTCGATATATCGCGAGATCGCATTGTCGCGGGCCGCGGCCATGAAGACACCGTCGCCGACCGGGTCGATCCCGTAGCCATTCAGCTCGTAAGACGTCCATTCGAAGCCGTATTCCGTGCCGACCGACAAGGCATATGTCGTGTTGACGTTGCCGGTTTCGAGCGGCACCAGCAATTCTTCCCTGCCATCGCCATTGAGGTCGGACAGGTGCGGGTAGAAGAAGCTCTCCGTCGCATAACTCATCGTCTGCGCCAGCGTGCCATCGGCATGCCGCACCGTGGCGTCAATCATCTCGCGGCGGTCATCCAGCGGCGAGAATTCGAAGGTGAGGATGAAGCCCCCCTCGCCCGCGGTCTGCAGCGCGCAATCCTGGTGCGGTGTGCCGCTTTCCAGTTCGCTGCATGGCGGAAGACCGGCGTCCTGCGCCATCAGTGCGGCGGCGAATGCGAGTTCGATCATGACAACGCTCCCCTTTTCTCCCCCTGCTTGCGGGGGGAGTGGCCTGAAAGGCCGAGGGGGGCAAGGGGGCCCCCCCCACCAGCTTCGCTGCCACCTCCCCCGTGAACGGGGGAGGAAAAACAAAACACACGGCCCATCACCCCACACTCCCTTCGAGCGAGACCTTGAGGAGCTGCTGGGCTTCCACCGCAAACTCCATTGGCAGTTCCTGGAGCACTTCGCGGACGAAACCGTTCACCAGAAGCGCCGTGGCGGTTTCCTCGTCCAGCCCGCGCTGGCGGGCATAGAAGAGCTGTTCCTCGGAGAGCTTCGTTGTCGTTGCCTCATGCTCGAGCTGCGCCTTCGGCGTCTTGCACTCGATATAGGGCACGGTGTGGGCACCGCATTTGTCGCCGATCAGCAGCGAGTCGCACTCGGTGAAGTTCCGCGCGCCTTCGGCCTTGGCGTGGATCGAGACCAGGCCGCGATAGGTGTTGTCCGAGCGGCCCGCCGAAATGCCTTTCGAGATGATCCGCGAGCGCGTGTTCTTGCCCAGATGGATCATCTTGGTGCCGGTATCGGCCTGCTGCGCGCCATTGGTAACAGCGACCGAGTAGAACTCACCGACCGAATTGTCGCCGCGCAGAATGCAGGACGGGTATTTCC
>CBDUFA010000020.1:0-10333 GCA_965366295.1 uncultured Hyphobacterium sp. | reverse complement strand
CGAGCCGCAGCGCGGTCTCGGCGGCCAGCGGCGGCTCGCCACTGGCGGCACGTTCGGCTTCCAGCTTCTCGCGGCGCGAGGACGCCTTGCGGACCTGTTCGTCCAGTTCCAGCTGTGTGGTCAGGCCAAGGGTCACCGGGTCGGTCGGCTTGATGTTGGACGAGTTCCAGTGCGTGCGCTCGCGCACGGCTTCGATCGTCGTCTTGGTGGTGCCGATCAGCTTCGAGATCTGGCCATCGGTCAGTTCCGGGTGATTGCGGACCAGCCAGGCAATGGCATCCGGGCGCGACTGGCGGCGGGACAGCGGCGTATAGCGCGGGCCACGCTTCTTGCGCGGCTGGTGCAGGTCGTCATAGCGCGACTTCACCGCGGTCATCCGGTAGTCGGAATCGCCTTCGGCCTTGGCGATCTCCTCGCGGGTCAGCTGGCCATTGGAGATCGGATCGGCGCCGCGCACGCCCACGGCCACATCACCGTCGGCAATGCCTTTCACCTCGAGGCGGTGCAGGCCGCAGAAATCGGCGATCTGCTCGAAGGTCAGGGCGGTATTGTCGACCAGCCAGACGGCGGTGGCTTTCGGCATCAGAATTTCGGTCATCGTCATCGTCTCCGGACGCATAGGGTTCGGGCCATAGAAAAACCCGGCACGGATGCCGGGTTCGGGGCCTTCCGACGCTGGCCCGAAAATGATCAAGCCAGCGATTTGGTGTGTCTATACATCGCCCCGGTTGCGCTGAAAAGGGTGCAGGCTCAGGGAATCAGCAGGATTTTCCCGGCGTGATCGCCTTTGTCCATCAGAGCATGGGCCTGTGCGGCGTCCGCCAGCGGGAAGGTCTGTTGCACTTCCGGTGTCAGTTTTCCCGCCGCGATCCAGGGCCAGACATGGGTGCGGATGGCGCTGGCGAGGGCCGCTTTCTCGGAATCGGGCCGGGCGCGCAGCGTGGAGCCGGTGAGCGTGATCTGCTTGAGCATGAGGCGCATGAGGTCGGCCTCGATGCGCGAGCCTTGCAGGAAGGCGATCTGGACGATCCGGCCGCGATAATTGGCGCAATCGATATTCTTCTGGACATAGGGACCGCCGACCATGTCGAGGATGACATCGGCACCGCCGGCCTGGGAGACGATGTCGCTGAAATCCTCTTCGCGGTAATTGATCGCGCGGTCGGCACCGAGCCGATCGCAAAGCGCGCATTTTTCCGGCGAACCTGCCGTGGCAAAGACCCGCGCACCGGCGGCCTTGCCCATCTGGATGGCCGTCGTGCCGATCCCGCCGGCACCGCCATGGACGAGCAGCGTTTCACCGGCCTGCAGCGCGCCCCTGTCGACGACATTGGCCCACACGGTGAAAACGGTTTCCGGCAGGCCGGCGGCGACTGTCAGGTCGAGTCCTGCAGGGGCCGGCAAGGTGCTGCCCGCCTTGGCGATCACGTAATCGGAATAGCCGCCGCCGGTGACCAGCGCGCAGACCGCATCGCCGGGTTTGAACGCGGTGACGTCATCGCCGATCGCCTCGATCGTGCCGGAGGCTTCCAGCCCCAGCCCTTCCGGCGCGCCGGGCGGTGGCGGGTAGAACCCCATGCGCTCGAACGTGTCGGGCTTGTTGATGCCGCACGCGGCGGTCCGGATAAGCACCTCGTCATCCGCCAGGCCCGGCAGGGCGCGCTCGACAATCCGGATCGCCTCCGGTCCGCCCGGTTCCGGCACGATGGCGATTCGATGAGAGGCAGGCAGCGGCATGGTAACTCCTTGACGGGGGCGACAAATCCGATCCTGCTCGCTAGTCTGCCGGGCTTCAAGGGGAGGAGGCCGCCATGTTCGAAGATGATCTGCCCGCGAAACGCGACACGACCGCTATCGTGCCGGGCGAAGACCTCTCGGACTTCTCCATCGAAGCGCTCGAGGAAAGAAAGCAGGCGATTGTTGACGAGATCGCACGCATCGACGCCATGATCCGGTCCAAGCAGGCCGGGCGGCAGGCCGCCGAATCGGTTTTCAAACAGGGTTGATGCCGCTGGCCCGGTGATTGCAGAGTTGAGCGCGAACAGACCAGAGATGGCATGATGAGTGATGTGAACGACGCCAGCACGATTGTCTCAGCGGCTTCCGGCAGCCCGGCCGAACGGGTGGCCGACTTTGCCGGCAGCGAACATTTTGCCCGCCTGTTCCGCGACGGGATGGACATGGTGGAGGAAACCGCCAGCTATCTCGATGGCCCGGGACGGGACGATGCCAAGGCACTGGGCCGCGCCGGGGCGCTGGCCTATGCTGCGGAAAGCATGAAGCTGACGACGCGCCTGATGCAAGCCGCGTCCTGGTTGCTGGCGCAGCGGCAGGTGGCGGAGGGCGATCTGTCCGCCGACCAGCTTGTCTCCGGCCAGTACCGGCTGCCGGAAGATGATGATCCCGAGGATTTGTGGCCGGCGGATGGCGATGTATCGCCGGGCGTTCTGGCCGATCTCGCGGCGCGTTCGCGCCAGCTCTATGCGCGGTTGAAGCGGATCGACGAATCCCTGTTTGACGGCGTGGCGTCGACCACGGGCGGCAGTCCGGTCGAAGACCAGATGAACCGGCTCAAGAACGCGTTCAGCTAGGCATTGTCCGCCATCGGGCAAAGAAAAAGCCGCGGAGCGATCCGCGGCTTTTCCGGTTCCGATATCCTCGCGGGAGGATCAGGCGAAGCCCTTGAACTTGTCCTTGAAGCGCGACACGCGGCCACCGCGGTCCATCAGCTTCTGGTCGCCACCGGTCCAGGCCGGGTGCGTGGTCGGGTCGATGTCCAGCGTCAGCGTGTCGCCTTCCTTGCCGTAGGTCGAGCGCGTCTGGAACGTCGTGCCGTCATTCATCTTCACATTGATGAAGTGATAGTCCGGGTGAATATCTTTTTGCATCGTCTGCGCTCCGGCATTCAGGCGTATCGCGGGCATTCCCGCCAAATGAGCGGCGGCTTATAGCGGAGGGTGTTTCAAAGGGCAAGCCGCATTGTGGCTAACGGCTGGTCAGTTTCAGTTCGATCCGGCGGTTGCGGGCATAGGCCTCCTCGGTATTGCCTTCGGCGATCGGCTGGAACTCGCCGAAACCGGCCGCGACCATCCGGTTGGACGGCACGCCGAGGTCTTCGAACCAGTTCACCACCGAGATCGCGCGGGCGGCCGAGAGATGCCAGTTGGACGGGTAGGTGGTGCGGATCGGGCGCGGGTCGGTATGCCCGTCAATGCGGATGATCCAGTCGATATCGCCGGGAATTTCCTGGGTCAGCTGGATAATGGCATCGGCCACCGGGCGCAGGCTCTCGCGGCCCTCATTGGACAGCGCGGCCGAGCCGGAGGCAAACAATACATCGGTCTCGAACACAAAGCGATCGCCCTCGATACGGACACCGGAGCGATTGCCGAGAATTTCGCGCAGCCGGCCGAAGAAATCCGAGCGGTAGCGCGCCAGCTCGGCGGCCCGGCTGGCCAGGGCGGCATTGAGCCGTTCGCCGAGATTGAAGATCTGGCTTTCCAGCTCGGCTTCGCGCGCCTCGGCGGCTTCCAGCAGGCCGTTAAGCTGGGCGATCTGGTCGCGCAAGGCCTGCATTTGCAGGTTCAGGGCGGTGATCTGGTCGAGCTGGCTGGAACTCACCTCTTCCTCGAGGATCAGGCGGGACTGGACATCCTCCAGCTGGCCCAACACGACGACCAGCTGATCGGAGAGCTCGTCGCGCTCGCTTTGCACATCGGACAGCGTGGCGCGCAGGGTCTGCATTTCGGTTTCGAGCCGCTGGTTCTCGCCCTCGGCCAGCGCCAGCTCGTCGGTCAGCGAGGCCAGCTGCTGGTTGAGCGCGGCCAGTTGTTCGTCGCGCCCGGTGAGCGCCCGGCTCAGCGCGAACTGGCCAGCCACGAAGATCGACAGGAGGAAGACGATGACCAGCAACAGGGTCGCCAGCGCATCGACAAAGCCCGGCCAGTGATCACCGGAATCCGGCTCGGAAAACCGTGAAAGACGTGGCGCGAAGCTCATGCCTATTCGCCCCGGGAGCGGTTCTGGGATTCAAGTGCCCGGACAAGGACGCGGATCTCGTCGCGCAGGGCGCGGGCGGCTTCCTGCTGGCCGGAGGCGCTTTCCTCGGCGACCCGCCGCAAGGTGGAATCGAGATCGCGCGTGTGTTTTTCCAGCGTGTGGGACAAGCGGTCGAGCGTTTCCGCGGTCTGTTCCAGCAGCGCGCCGACATAGGCCGGCGACATTTCCCCATCCGCAGTTGTGGAGGGACCGGCCGCGGCGACACGCGAAATGGAGGACAGCCATTCCTCGATCTCGTTGAAGAAACGGTTCTGGGCGCGGCTCGCCTGCAGGTCGAGAAAGCCGATCACCAGCGAGCCGGCCAGGCCGAACAGCGATGAGGCAAAGGCGGTGCCCATGCCCTGGATCGGGTTCTCGATGGCGGACATGAGGCGCATCACATCGGCTTCCCCGCCGGTCGAGGACTCGGTGACGGCGCGGACAGCTTCGCCGACCTCGGAGACCACCTGCAAGAGGCCCCAGAAAGTGCCCAGCAGTCCGAGGAAGATCAGAAGACGGCCGAAATAGCGCGTGAAGGCGCCGGATTCGGCCATACGTGCGCCGACGGAGTCCAGCACGGTACGGACCGAGGCGGCGGAAATCCGGGCGCGGGCACCGGCATCGCCGATCATGGATGCCATGGGCGCGATCATGCTGGGCGGCGAGGACAGGCTTTCCGGGTCATCCGTGGTCCGGAATTTCACCAGCCAGCGGGCCGCCGGACCGATGGAGAGCGCCTGGAGATAGGTATAGATGATGCCGATCACCAGCACGCCGAGGATCAGGCCATTGATGGCGACATTGGCCATGAAGGCGGTTTCCAGCGGACCGATCAGCAGGACGGCAATCGTGGCGACTGCCGCAAGGAACACCGTCATCCAGAACAGATAGCGGCCCGGGCCGGTGAATTTCACGGTGGGGATCGGGGCCTCGGCGGAATCCTCGTAACGTGTCGGCATACCGGTATCCTTCCCTTGCGCGTATCGCCCCGAAAGGCTCATGCCTGCCTATCATGACCATTTAAGGGCGGCCAGTAACAGGCTCTGACGCAGTGAAAAGCGGAATCGGAATCTCATTCCGAATCGAAAATCCTGAATCGATTCAGCAGGTTGATTTGATTCGTGGATTGCCGGGTCAGGCGGTGTCGAGTTCCAGCCCGTTTTCACCCCGCGTGACGCGCCAGCGGCTGTCGGAGCCGGGCGTGTATCCGCGCCGCCGGATGGTCGATACGGTGACGAAGTCGGCCTCGACGGCCTCCGGTGTCATCGACACGCGGATGAAGCCCTTGTCGCGGTCATTATGGCGGATGACGTCCGGATTGCGCGCTTCGATCAGGCGCGAGAAGGAGACGCCGGGCGCCGGCACGCGCTCGAAGGGCGAGGGCGAGGTGATCGAGCTGGTGGCAAACTCGAAGCCGACCGGGTGGCCCTCATCATCGACCAGGCGATTGGTCCAGAAATTGTGGCTGTCGCCGGCAAAGGTGATCATGTCGCCGCCGCTGGCCCGGACCGCGTCATACAGGCGCTCGCGCTCGGCCGCATAGCCGTCCCAGGCATCGATATTGAGCGGGATTTCATACTGCGAACGCTGGATATAGCCCCAGGCGAGATCGTCGGTCCGCGCGACGATGAATTTGAGCCATCCCGGCAGAGCCTCGATCATGTTGGGGGCATCCACACGCCCCATCACCACCTGGCCGCCCAGCAGGCGCCAGGGCTTGCCGGCCGCATTGCCGAACGCCTCGGCGATGCGGGCGATCTGCGCCGCGCCGAGCAATTCGCGGTCCGCGGCTCCGACCTCGTTTTCCCGCCAGGCCGCCACGGCCGCCTGGTTGGCCGGGTCTTCGGGATCGGAATCATCGGCCACCGGGAAGCCGCCAAAGTCCAGCGGCTCGTCGCGGGCCGAGAGGCGCGATTCGGTCAGGGCGAGGGTGGCGAGATCGCCGATCTCGACGATCCGGGCGGAGCCGATCAGCCCGTCCGGCTCGCGCGTCGGGTTCCAGTCATGGAAGGCCCGCAGCGCGTTATAGACGCGCTCATTCCAGTCGCCTTCGCCCTCATTGTGGTTTTCTGCGCCCCCCGACCAGGAATCATTGGCGACTTCATGGTCGTCCCAGGTGATGAACCAGGGCGCGGCCGCATGGGCGGCCTGCAGGTCGGGATCGGTCTTGTAGAGCGCGTGGCGGCGGACATAGTCGCCATAGGAATTCAGCTCGTGCAGGGGATCGACGACGCGGTCCATGCGCTCGGCCTCATCGGAGGCATAGCCGTTCGCGTCGTATTCATAGATGTAGTCGCCGAGATGCAGAACGAGGTCGAGATCCGGCGTGTCGGCGAGCTCGCGATAGGCATTGAAATAGCCGGCCGGGTAGTTCGAGCAGGAGCACACCGCCATGTTGAAGCGCGCGACCGCGCCTTCCGGCAGCGTTGCCGTGCGGCCGGTTGGCGAGGCAATGTCATTGAAGATCATGCGGTAGAAATAGCGCGTGCCCGGCTGCAGCCCGGTGGCGATTGTCTTGAAGGTCGATATCGCATTGGTGGTGACATAGGCGCGGGTTTCCCGCTCCTCGAAAACGATGTCGGTGAAGGCCTCGTCGGTGGCGACCTGGAAGACATAATCGCCGCCGCTATCGTCGGTGATCGCGGTCCAGAGCACGACGCTGGTCTGGTCGGGCTCGCCCGAGGCCACGCCGTGGCGGAAGGGGCCGGTTGGCGGTTCCGGTTCCGGCCGGCGCGGTCCGTTGGAACAGGCGCTGGCGGCCAGTGCCAGGCCGGATGCGCCGAACAGCGCGCCGCGCCGGGTGATCTTCATCGCCATCGGAATACTCCCTAGTTTTCCGGTGTCAGGGTCAGGATCTGCATCCCGTCTGGCATGTTGTCCGGCCCCCAGTCGGTGCGCATCTCAAAGCTTTCGCCTGCCGCCCACATCGGGGCGAGGTCGCGGTAATGGTCCGACCAGGGATGCCCGGACTGTCCCGGCGCATGCATGAAGCGCGAGCTTTCCAGGTCCGAGAGATCGTAGACGGCGCGCAGTGACGGGCCATGGAAGACATCGAAAGAGCCGGCACGGACCGAGTAGACCGCGACATTGACGGTCGAGCTGTCACCGCCCACCGGCTGGCGCACGGTGAACCAGTCCTCCAGCAATGGCAGGCCGGATCCTGTAAAGACCGGGTGATCGAAGACGGCCTGGTGCGCCGACCCCCAGGTCCAGTTGGCAATGTCCGGGCCGAAACGCTCGACGCCGCGCGCCATGGCGCGGTCCAGCGCGGCCCCGAGGATTTGCGGGCAGGTCTCGACCGCATCGGTGGTGATGTCGTCGCACCAGTCAGCGTCGCCGCCGATGAGGACATTCTCGGTGAAGACCCGGCGGGTGGCGAGATGGGCCTCGAAATTCTCGCCCAGATCGTCGCCGTAAATGCCTTCGGCGATATCGCGATACCAGAGCGAATAGATCAGGGGCTGGGCCAGAACGGCGCTCATATCGCCGTCCCAGTCGCGGATCATGCTCAACCCGCGCTGGCCGAGTTCCGTTTGCGGTTCGGCAGCCACAAGCGCCGGCAGGATGCGCACGATCTGGGCCGAGACCTGGTCCATCTGGATGTCGTGGAAGGTCTCCGGCGTATGGGCGTCCACCGCGTTGAGGCGCTGGTCGATGCGCTCGGCGCGGTAGGCGGCATAGCTGCCCGGCGTGTCATAGGGATAATTGTCCGGCGTGATCCGGTTATTGCCCGAGGCGACGCGGCCCGATACCGGGTTTTCCACGCGCGGCAAATCTTCATAGGGCACATAGCCGGTCCAGTTGCCGTCAGCATCGCGGATCGGCAAGAGCCCCGGCGTGGTATAGCCGATCGTGCCGTCGATATTGGCGTAATGCATGTTCTGCATAGGCGCCGTGAAGCCGCGCCCGGCCTCGACGAATTCGGCAAACGAACCCGACAGCATCAGGCGCAGGGATACGTCGGCGACGCGGTTTTCGCGGCTCAACGCGGTGGAGACCAGCACCACGTCATCGCCCTCGAAAACATCAAGGGCGAAGTATTCCGGATCGAGCACCGGACCGTCATCGGTATCACGGAAGGTGAGGGTGACATCGTCACCGCCGCGGACCTCGATCACCTCGGTGCGTTCGGTTGCGGTCAGCGTTCCCGGGGCGTGCGGGACCATGTCGATGACATCGAAACCGGTATTGGTGAAGCCCCAGGCCGAGACCTGGTTGCGGCCCAGCACCACGAGGGGCGAGCCGGCGATGGTGGCACCGACCACCGCGCCCTGCGGCAGGTTCAGCCGCGCGAAATACCAGATGCCCGGCGCGTTGAGGGCGAGGTGGGGATCGTTTGCAAGCAGGGGTTCGCCCGTGGCGGTATGCTCGCCGGACAACACCCAGGCATTGGAGCCATCGTCAAAGTCCGGCTGGGCTTCCGTCGTCGGCGCGGCCTCGTCTGGCAGTGGCGGGAAATCCTCCGCCTGCAGCATGGTCGGCGCCCAGTCCGGATAGCCGGGCAGGAATTCGGCGTATTGTTCCGGCGAGAGCAGGTTGGCGAGCTCGCGGTTCTCGACCTCGGCATATTCACCGGCTGCAAGGCTGTCGGCCATGTAGACGACCACCGCGGCGCTGTCTTCCAGCTCCCAGGGTTCCGGCGTGGCCTGCAGGAACAGGTATTCCGGCGGGTAGTGGCCTTCGGCGAGCCGTGCATTGACGCCGCGCGTATAGGCCTCGATGGCGCGGCGGGTCTCGGCATCGGCATTCTCGACGGCGGCGTCCGCCACGAGGTGATAGCCGCGATTGCGCGCGCGGGCATCGGCGCGGACGGTCGCCGGGTTGAGATGTCCGAGCAGGGCGGCCAGCTCGCCATGCACATAGCGGCGCATCAGATCCATCTGGAAGAAGCGGTCCTGGGCGTGGGCGTAGCCAATCCCGAAATAGATATCCTCATCGGTTTCGCCGAAGATATGCGGCACGCCGTATTCATCGCGGATGATCTCGACATCGGCGGATATCCCGGCAACCTCGACATGGCCTTCGGTGCGCGGCATGGAGGATGAAAACCGGTACCAGGCATAGCCTGTTACCGCTGCGACGATCAGGACGGCCAGTCCCAGAATGGCGGCAATTCCACGGATCACCCAACGCATCACGCTCCCCCAAATTTACTCGTGCACCGGTGAATGGTGTTCACCGCAAAACTAGCAGGCTTTGCGGAGATGGGGAGTCGCGATTGGCGGTCGTGCCGGGATTGCTATTGCGGTGCGGTTGAAATGCCGCAAGCATGCGCCTTGAAGAGGGGAAAGCCATGCACATGCGATTGCTGAGCGCGATAATGGCCGCCGGCCTGGTCCCTGCTCCGGCACTGGCAGATATCTGGCGGTGCGAGTTCGGAATGGCCGAGGCCGAGGAAGATATCGGCCTGCTGTCGGTCTGTTCGCCCATGCTCGATGAAGTCATGGAAACCGAGACGCGCGAGGGCTGCGGAAGCGAATATCCGGACGAGCGGGTGCCGATCCGGAACCTGGTGCTGGATACGGTCACGATGGAAGCGCGCTGGGAAGAACACCGCCAGCGGCCACCGCATCTGCGTCCGGCGCGCGTGGAATGGCTGATGGAGCGCGGCGTCGAGCGAGCGGAAGCCGAAGAGCTGGCGGCCCGTGTCCGGGTTTTTTCGTTCGAGGGGTTTTTGCTTTCGCACACGCTTTCGTCGGGCGAGACCTATGGTGACCCGGTCACCGATGAATACGTGCAGAGCGCACCGATGGAAATCCAGCACCAGACGCTGGTTTTCCATGACCCCTGGGAGCGCCAGACCTACCAGCTTCTCTCCGACGGGCTGACCGGTGATGCCTTCCTGATCGCGCCGATCCGCGAAGGCACCGGCAGCTGGCTGGAAATCCGCTTCGGACACTGCACGATCACGGAAGCCCCCGACGAAGCGCTGTCAGCAGACGACGCTTCGGACGACTAGCGCACGTAGCTGGCGCCATTGATGTCGATCACCGATCCGGTGGCCGAGCCGCATTGTCCCGACAGCAGGAAGGTGGTCATGGCCGCGATTTCCTCGGGTTGTGCCACGCGGCCGAGCGGGATTTCCGCGACCGCCGCCGCGCGGGCCTCGACCCGGTGCGGCGCCATGTCGGTCTCGATCCAGCCCGGGGTCAGCGTGTAGATCAGCACATTCTTGTGGGCATGGGCGCGGGCATAGGTCTTGGCCGCGGCCACCAGCGCCCCCTTGGAGGCGGCATAACCGGCATGGTCCGGCCCGTCGCCGCGATAGGCGGCGCGCGAGGCGATGTTGACGACA
>CBDUFA010000019.1:0-10466 GCA_965366295.1 uncultured Hyphobacterium sp. | reverse complement strand
GGCATCTGCTGCATTTGTTGAACATGCGCTCAGCCTGGTTCGTGCTGCGGGCGGTGAGCCGGTGCATGCCGACATCACATTGATCTGTGAAAAACCGAAAATCGGACCTCATCGGGAGAAAATGCGCGAAACGGTCGCCGCGCTGCTCGACCTCCCGCTTTCCCGGGTCAACATCAAGGCCACCACGACCGAGGGGCTCGGATTTACCGGTCGCGGCGAAGGCATCGCAGCACAGGCCATAGCAACGGTGAAACTCCATGAATGATCTCGATGCGGAAATCAGCGCTCTCGCCCAGAAGCTCGTCAGCGACGCCGCCCGCCGCGGATTGACACTGGCCACTGCGGAAAGCTGCACTGGCGGGCTGGTCGGCGGCGCCATCACGCGTGTGCCGGGCTCTTCCGACGCCTTTGACCGAGGCTTCATCACCTATTCCAATGCTGCGAAGATCGATCATCTCGGCGTCGATCCGGAGCTGATCGCGGAATTTGGCGCCGTCTCCGAGGAGGTGGCACGCGACATGGCGCTCGGCGCACTGGGAGCATCGGGTGCCAATGTCGCGGTCTCGATTACAGGCATCGCCGGGCCGGGCGGCAGCGAGCACAAGCCGGCAGGTCTTGTGTGGTTCGCGCTCGCCACGTCGACGGGCTTGCTTGAAACGCTTGAGCAGAACTGGGGCGATGCCGGACGCGACACGATTCGCCAGCTCGCTGTGCGGCAGGCGCTGGAGCTGCTGCTATCAGGCGTTCAGCGTAGTTAAGCCCGGATAGCCGGGCTCACCTACCGGCCTGTATCGACGGCCGGCCTCGGCACCGAAACGCTCGATCAGCATGTGGACCGCGCGCTTCTTGTTGGCCCGGATCAACATGTCCAGCATCATGTTGCTGAACTGGAAATCGAGTTCGAAATCGATGCGGGTCGACCCGTCGGGGAGTTCTTCAAGCTGCCAGACATTGTGCAGGTGATGGAAGGGGCCATCGACCAGGTCAACGGAAACACTGAGCTCGGACTTGTCCGCCCTCACCCGGGTCACAAAACGTTCGCGCGCGATCTTGTAGCGCGCCACCGCTTCGGCCACGAATATCTCGGCTTCGCCATCGATCTCCCGGCTGAGCACGCGCAAGCTGGTGATGTAGGGAATGAATTCGGGATACCGTTCAACATCCGAGACCAGCTCGAAAACGTCAGCGGGCGCGTGGCGCACGCGCAAGCGCTCGGAATGCCTGGTGATCATCCGCGCGCGAGGGCCGCGTCTCTGGCCGCGCGCAAGCGCTGGAAGTCATCGCCGGCATGATAGCTCGAGCGGGTCAATGGCGTGGCCGATACCATCAGGAAGCCCTTGGCGCGGGCAATTGTCTCGTAGGCCTTGAACTCGGCGGGTTCGACGAAGCGCTGAACAGCGGCGTGCTTGCGCGTCGGCTGGAGATATTGTCCGATGGTGAGGAAATCGATGCCGGCGGAGCGCATATCGTCCATCACCTGCATGACCTCCTCCTTGGTTTCACCGAGGCCGACCATCAGGCCCGACTTGGTGAACTGGGCGGGGTCGCGTTCCTTGACGCGCTCAAGCAGGCGCAGCGAGTGATAATAGCGCGCGCCGGGCCGGACCGAGAGGTAAAGCCGCGGAACGGTTTCGAGATTGTGGTTGAACACATCAGGGCGCGCATCGATCACGGTCTCGGTTGCGCCATCCTTGCGCAGGAAATCCGGCGTCAGGATCTCGATCGTTGTTTCCGGAGATGCTGCGCGGATAGCGTTGATCACATCAACGAAATGCTGCGCCCCGCCATCGTCGAGATCGTCGCGATCCACCGATGTGATGACGACATGCTTCAGTTCCATCTTCACGACGGCATCGGCGATCCGGTTGGCCTCGTCATGATCGACCGCTTCCGGCAAGCCGGTCTTCACATTGCAGAAGGCGCAGGCGCGGGTGCAGGTGTCCCCGAGGATCATGAAAGTGGCGTGCTTCTGCGTCCAGCATTCGCCAATATTCGGACAGCCCGCCTCCTCGCACACCGTGACGAGATTGTTGTCTTTCACGATCTTGCGGGTTTCGGAGTAATCGCCCCCCACAGGCGCACGTACCCGGATCCAGTCGGGCTTGCGCAGCACCGGATTGTCCGGGCGGTGCGCCTTTTCCGGGTGACGCGGCTTGGGCGCGCCGGAGAGAGTATCGATGATATTCGCCATTGCGGCGCAACATGGCGCTAGTTGCGGGCGGCTTCAAGCGCCGCCCGCAATTTGTGTTCAGCGCCTAGACAGCGTCTTCAGCTGGCGGCGGCGAGGCCGGCGCGCCATTCGCGTCCTTGCGGCCGAAAGCGGCGAGCATCCACGAGCCGAGACCGATCCAGGACAGGATGATCCAGGAAATCAGCGCCAGCGGCGGCACGACCAGCCAGAACGAGGTCGACAGGACCAGGATGACCAGGAATCCGAGGAGCCGCATGCCGAACCCGGGCGAGGACCGGCCCAGCCGGCTGAAGATCATGTCGCCGACCGCAATGGCACCGAGCGGATAGGCGAGGAGAATGGCCAGCAAGCCGAACATCCACCAGAACGGGATCAACACGCCGCCAATCACGGTGATCGCGAGAATGATCGTGCCCGCCATCAACAACATCAGCATGCCCATGGGCAAAAGGAAGAGGCCGAGCAACGGTGCCAGCAAGGGCTGCTCCCGGAATTTACGCGACAGGCGCGCAACGCCGTTCGGCATCAGTGCCAGCGCGATCAGGCCGAGCAGGAAGGAAAACCCGATCCCGAGGACCGCGAAGAATTCCTTCGGCGGCACGATGTCGAGATCCGATAGATTGACGCCTTTCCAGTCGCCTTCCCAATCGATGTCGACATCACGGCGCGTGAAGTCGATTTCTTCCGACAGGGTGGCACCGGAATCAATGTCCGGCTCATTGGGGCCAGTATAGCGGATCGACCCATTGATGACGGCCGACGGATCAATGCGCAAATTCACCGCCTCGATCTCGATATCGCCGTCAATCTGGCCGGAAATCTGCACGTCCTCGGCCCGCACATCGACGTCGCTCAGGAACCGGCCGCGCAAAACGACCTCCTGGCCGCCCATGTCCGCCGAGCCGGAAACAACAGCGCCTTCATCGATTTCGAGCAATCCGGCGCCGGCATCCAGCGAGCCGGAGACTTCGCCAGCGTAATTCACGAAACCGCCGAACAGCTCCGCATTGCCGAGAATATCGACATCAGCTTCGACAGAGCCGCCGTAAAGGCCGGCATCGCCGAGCACGCGGCCGGAGGCCTCGACATTGGCGCCCGCGGCTTCGAGATCTCCCTCGATCACAGCATCCAGCTGGATATTGGCCGCGAACACGGTGAGATCGCCGCCGACCCGGCCGCTCAGTTCGGCCGAGGCCGCGAGAATCTCGAGGTCGCCCTCTCGGTCGATATTGGTGTACTCGACATGGCCGCCGAACTGCTGCGCAGCTGCGGTGGAAGTAAACGAGACGGCCAGCCCTGCCGCCAGGATGAGCGATCGAATAATCATGAATGCCTCCGTTCGCCCCCCGGCGTGAAGGTTGGGGAAGATGCGGTCTTAATTGTCATAGGGTTCCAGTAACTCGTCACAATCGCGGTCACCGATTTCTTCAAAGTTGATATTCTGCGGGCCTCCAGCGGCGATCACAGGCGCGTCTTCGGCGAATACGGCCAAAGTGCCAGAGATATTTGCATCGGCGCCGATTTCCACCCGCCGCGCGCAAACCGCACTGCCCTCACCGATCGCACCTTCAATGCGGATCCGCTGGTGCGAATTATTGCTCGACCAGCTCCAGCCGCGGCGCGAATAGGCAATAGCCAGTACGCGGCCATCAATCTGGCCGGAAATCCCGATGCTGCTGCCGACGAGGTCGGCGTCGCCCACGACATCGCCGTGAACCAGGAGATCGCTGCCGGCGATGGACAGATCGCGGCCGACCCGGCTTCCTGCCGTCAAGATGACATCGCTACCGGCAATCTCGAGCGCGCCGCCGACGTCTCCGTCGACGGAAATGTCACTGCCCGCAATCGACAGCGAGCCATCCGCGCGGCCGGACCATTCCACATCGCTGCCGGCAATATCGACATCACCGCCGGCCGTTCCGATCCATTCGATATCGCTGCCAGCCAGGCTCGCACCGCGGCCCACGCTGCCATCAAACTCGATATCCGAACCGACCAGCGACATTTCTCCACCGATTTCGGCGCTGACATCGAGGTCCGAACCGATCAGCGACAGATCGCCGCCAATCCGGCCCTCGACCGACATGTCGCTGCCAATGAGGCTGACATCGCCATCCTGCTCAAAACGGTAATGGCCATCGCCGGACGACGTGCTTGTGGACTGGCTGGAATACTGGACCGACGCCATCGCGCCATCGCTGCAACCCGCCATGATCAGAGCACCCGTAGCGGCGCTCACGGCAAGAATGACTTTCATGCCTGAAATCTCCAGACTCGAGAGGAATTCAGTGGCTTCCTCATTCGCTCCCCAGCGATGACATTCTGATAGCATATCGAATTTCGATATGAAAGCGATTTTTCGTTTTTCGATAAATTTTTGCAGTTTTGTGGAGAATTCCCGGCCCGTGTGAACGGAATTTCGGGCTTTTCCGCGCGCCGCCAAGGCCTTAACGTCCGCGTCAAGTAACGGAAAAAGCGTCGGCAAAGCGGCGCCACACGGGGAGACTGCCATGACCGACCGCAATCCAGCGGACGCCACCCCTGACATTGACCAGAATGAAGGTCCTGCCACGCGCGATACGCAGCCGGACACGGATTCTGCGGTGAGTGATTCGCTCGAGGCGGTGGAAACCCTCGAAATCCCCGAGCCGGACCTGACAACCGATGGCGACAATCCGCCCGCGGTTGACCCGTCCTCCTGGCCGCAGATCGAAGGCGAGCCGTTCAAGCTTTCGCGGGCGCGCAAAACCGTGCTGCAAGCCCTCTTGAGAGCGAAGGGCAAGGTGGGTGGCAAGACGGTCGTCATCATCGACGCCGATGGCCGGAAGCTGGATTACAATGAAATCCTGCGCGCCACCTTCGCTCTCGGATCCGCCCTCACCCGGCATACCGAACGCGGCGAGAAAGTTGCCGTATTGCTGCCGACCGGGGCGGGTGCCGGCATCGCGTTTTTTGCCCTCAATGCCTATGGCCGCACACCGGCCATGCTGAACTTCACGGCCGGTGCGAAGGCGATCAAGGCGGCTTGCAGGGGCGCCCAGGCCACCAAGATCGTCACCGCCCGCAAATTTATCGAACTGGGCGGGCTGGAAGAGCTGGAAAGCCAGCTCAAGCAGGACCACGAGATGATCTATCTCGAGGATGTGCGCGAGGAAATCTCGACCGGCGACAAGATCCGCGCGGTGCTGGGGCCCATCTTCCCGGGGCTTGTGGCCGCGCGAACCCCGCCGGATGAGACCGCGGTCATCCTGTTCACATCCGGCACGGAAGGCGATCCGAAAGGTGTGGCGCTGAGCCATATGAACTTGGTCGCCAATGTCGAACAGGCCCGCGCGCATGTTCACATCCTGCCGACCGACATCGTTTTCAACTCGCTGCCGACCTTCCACAGCTTCGGCCTGACCGGTGGGTTGTTGTTGCCATTACTGGTGGGTATTCCGGCTGTGCTTCACCCCAGCCCGCTGCAGGGCAAGACCATCATGGAGCGGGTGCGCAAGACCAAGTCGACGGTCCTGTTCGCGACCGACACCTTCCTCAACCAGTATGCCCGGGTCGCGGACAAGGGCGATTTCGACAGTCTCCGCTTTGTCGTTTGCGGGGCTGAACGGGTGAAAGATGAAACCCGCACAATGGTGCGCCGCGAATTCGATTTGCTCGTCCTGGAAGGCTATGGCGCCACCGAGGCGGCGCCGGTCATCGCTGTGAACCAGCCGGAGCGGAACAAGCCCGGCACGGTCGGGCGCCTGATCCCTGGGATGCAGGCAAGGCTGGAACCGGTTGAAGGCATCGAGGAAGGCGGCCGCCTCCACGTCAAAGGCCCGAACGTGATGCAGGGCTATATCTATTCCGACCAGCCCGGCGTGATTCACGCGCCAGAGGATGGCTGGCATGACACGGGCGATATCGTCGCCTTCGACGAGGAAGGCTGTGTCCAGATTCGCGGCCGGCAGAAGCGTTTTGCCAAAATTGGCGGCGAAATGGTTTCACTGGCGGTGGTGGAAAACATTGCCACCTCGCTATGGCCGGATTGCCTTCATGCCGCCGTCACCCTGCCCGACCCCAAAAAGGGCGAGCAGGTCGTGATCGTGACCGAATATGCCAATGCCGAGCGCAGCGACATGGTCGCCTTCGCGCGTAGCCATGGCATTGCCGAGCTGGCCATCCCCAAACGGGTGATCCCGGTCTCCGAGATCCCCGTTCTGGGCACTGGCAAGATCAACTATGTCGCGGTCGAGAAGCTCGCCAAGGGCGAGGTCTAGTCGCGGCAGCGTTCGCCGTCGCGATCGACAAAGGTGACATTCCCGGCATCGAATCCGGATGCATATTCCGGCTCCTCGTCAGCGCGCACCGTCAACGGACCGTTGACCTCGGCGCCCGGCCGGAAGCGCACTTCGTGGGCGCAGATTTCGCCGCCTACCTGGAGCACGCCGCTGATCTCGATTTCGCTGCGATCGCGGCGGCGGAACAGGCCCTCGCGGCTATCGCCGCGGAACCGCACGGCTTCGTCGGCGGTTCCCGAGAATTCCATGTCGCCGAAATCGATATCGAGCCCGGCCATGGCATGTCCGCCGAAATCGAGGGCGCCGACATTGATTTCCACGTCGTCCGAAAACACCGAGGTCGACGCAACATCAATGGCACCGCCCGAGATCAGGCTCCGGCCCGCAACGCGAAGATCAATATCGATTGCGCCACCGGAAATGTCGGCATCACCGCCGACGCTGCCGGCCAGCTCGACCGCGCCGCC
Organism: uncultured Hyphobacterium sp.; assembly: GCA_965366295.1. Taxonomy (GTDB): domain Bacteria; phylum Pseudomonadota; class Alphaproteobacteria; order Caulobacterales; family Maricaulaceae; genus Hyphobacterium. The sequence goes on along the minus strand of CBDUFA010000019.1, from coordinate 3,528 downwards.
GCTGGCTTCGAGATCGTCACCGACATCCGCGTTGATTTCCGCCGCCGCACCGGAGACTTCCAGATCGCCACCGAACGAGCCGTTCACTTCCACGGTCGCGCCGGAGAAGTCGCCATCGCCCGTCACATCACCGGAATACTCGACGACAATGCCGGACATCGAGACATTCTGGCTCTGGGCCAATGCCGGAGACGCCATGATTGCGGCCGCGGATGCAGCCATGAGATAGATTGATTTGGTCATTTCAAGCTCCCTTACAGGTTTCAAGAGAGCCCCTTCCGGTGCCCACTGTTTTCATTTTTCAGCGAAGATCAAGCCGCTTCAGCCCCGGCCGCGGCGGATATCGTCGCAATCGCGGCTGCCCAGTTCCTCGTACTCGAAGGCCCCGTCCCAGTCCGGGCGGCGTTCGGCCATGATCACCAGCGGGCCGGAAACCGATGCGCTGTTGCGGAAATCAACGCGGCCGGCACAGATGAAACCGCCCTGCTCAAGTGCGCCGGAAACGATGACGCGGCCATTGCGGCCATTGCCGCCTCCGCCCGAAACGTTCACCGGTGCCGCGAACCGGCCTCTCAGATTGAAATGGGCGCCGATCGCGTCGAGCTCGCCGATGACGTCGCCATCAATCGTGGCGCGGGCGCCGGTGACGTCCAGATGTCCCCCGAAGAAGCCATCGAGATACATGGTGGCACCGGCGACCTCGGTGTCGCCTTCGACCCGGCCGGTAAAGCGGATCCGCGCGCCCTCGATCTCGAGATTGCCGCCAACCGTGGCATCCGATGAAACACTCGCGCCCGCGAGTTCGAGATCGCGGTCGACACTGCCGCCGGCGCTCACAATCATGCCGGAATACTCGGCATTGCCCGTGGCATTCACCGAGCCCGAGGCAACAAGCCCGGCCCGTTCATAGGACCGGTTTTCGGAAGGTCCATGGCTGGAATAGCTGCAACCGGCCAGCGCAACAGCCGATGCGGCAAGGCAAAGAATGGTTTTCATGATCAGGCTCCCTGAGCGGCCCCGGAACAGGGCTTTGCTACAAGGATGCGCGAAGTCATGAGTTTGGATGCAGCGCTAGCCGAAACGACAGCGCCCGTCTTCTCGCGGGATATAAACCACCGAGCTGGCCGAGCCCTGTCCGATGAATTGAGGCGGGTCATCCGTGCTGACTGTCAGCGTGCCATCGATCCGGCCGGAAACGACGAGGCTGATCGCGCAGACTCGCACATCACGGGTCTCACCCGCAATTTCGACCCGTCCGTCGACTTCGGCATCAGGCGTGACGCCGGGATGGGCGTTGATGAATGTCGCGCCCTCGACTTGACCGCCCAACCGGATTGAGCGGACGGAGGCGATCAGTTCGCCCGCTATCCGTCCGTCCAGTTGAAGGTCCCGTGCGCTGATGTCGAGCGACGTTTCGATCGTGGATTCCCGCGTGAAGCTGACATCGTTTCCGCGCATGGTCAGTTCATTGAAAGCTCCGGAGAGCCGGCCATCCACCATGTTGATCTCGGCAGCGTCACGGAGCGTGCCAGCGAGATCGAGGTCGATCGTGTGGAGCTGGACATACCCTTCCAGATCTGCGTCAGACCGAATGTTGACGGCGCGCAGTATCGTGGCCCCGCGGATAGTCCCCGACAGCGCGGCGGTGTTGGTTTCAACCTCAACCCGGTCTGCAGTGAAATCGGTCAATCCGAATTCCGCAGCCCGCACATGGAGATTGCCGTCCACGCGTCCGGATAATGTGACATCGGATCCATCGATGCGGACATTTCCGGCCTCCGTCAGATTTGCCTGGATCGACGTTCCGGAAATCGCGCGCGTGGATAGATCGGCGTCGCTGCCTCCCGTGAGCGCCATGGCGACTATAATTGCTGCCGGCGCCGCCGCTATGAGAAAATACCTGGGCTTCATAATCGCTCTCCTCTTTACGCAAATATTTGCATAAAAGAGCGACACTTCGGATTAATTGTTCGTCATGCGGAAAAGTCAGATGTGAATAACGCGCCCATAGGCGTCGAGCACGCTCTCATGCATCATTTCCGAGAGCGTCGGGTGCGGGAAGATGGCGTGCATCAACTCCTGCTCGGTGGTCTCGAGCACCTTGCCCACCATGAAGCCCTGGATCAGCTCGGTCACTTCAGCGCCGACCATATGAGCGCCCAGCAATTCACCGGTCTTGGCATCGAACACGGTCTTGATCAGGCCCTGGTCCTCGCCAAGCGCGATGGCCTTGCCATTGCCGACAAAGGGGAAGCGGCCGACTTTCACATCGTGTCCGGCTTCCCTGGCCTTGGCCTCGGTCAGGCCGACAGACGCGATCTGGGGATGGCAATAGGTGCAGCCGGGTATGTTGGACGTATCCATCGGATGCGGTTTCTGACCGGCGATCTTCTCGACGCAGATAATGCCTTCATGGCTGGCCTTGTGCGCCAGCCAGGGCGGACCGGCGACATCGCCGATGGCATAAAGCCCCTTCACATTCGTCGCGCCATAACCGTCGATGACGACATGGCCGCGCTCGACCTTCACGCCGAGGTCTTCAAGGCCGAGATTCTCGACATTGCCGGTGATGCCGATGGCGAGGATCACTTTCTCGACCTCGATGGTCTGGCTCTTGCCATCCTTGGTCTTGACCGTCGCCTTCACCGATTTTGCGCCCTTGTCGAGCTTTTCGACCTGGGCGCCGGTGATGAGATTGAGCCCCTGTTTCTTGAACTGTTTCGCGGCGAAGGCGGAAATTTCCTCGTCTTCAACGGGCAGGACACGGTCCATCATCTCGACGACCGTCACGTCAGCGCCCATCGTGTGATAGAAGCTCGCGAACTCGATCCCGATCGCACCGGACCCGATGACCAGGAGCGATTTCGGCATGGTTTCCGGCACCATGGCTTCCTTGTAGGTCCAGACCTGCTTGCCGTCCGGCTCGAGACCGGCCTGCGGGACGGTCCGCGCGCGGGCGCCGGTGGCGAGAATGACATGCTTGGCGGTGTAGGCAGTGTCTTTCTTGTCCTTGCCGGTGACCATCACTTTCGGCGCCGCACCGCCCTTTTCGAGCCGGGCCGTGCCTTCGATGACGGTGATCTTGTTTTTCCTCATCAACATGCCGACGCCACCAGACAGGCGCTGGGAGACCTTGCGGGAGCGCTCGACGACCTTCTTGATGTCGAAGGAAATGTCTTTCGCTGACAGGCCGAATTCACCGGCGCGATGCATCAGGTGATAGACTTCCGAGGTACGCAGCAGCGCCTTGGTCGGGATACAGCCCCAGTTCAGGCAGATCCCGCCGAGCTGATCGCGCTCGACAATGGCGGTTTTCATTCCCAGCTGCGCGGCGCGGATCGCGGTGACATAGCCGCCCGGCCCGCTGCCGATCACGATAAGGTCGAATTGATCCGCCATGTCGTTGAACTCCTCGCAAAATCCGCCTCCGGTTTGGCGGCTGGGAGGTGAAAAATCAATGCATCAAACGCAAGGGGCTCTGTTGCAAAAATCGTGAAGCTTGAGCATGCTTGGCGGAGATTGGACGGA
>CBDUFA010000018.1:0-10844 GCA_965366295.1 uncultured Hyphobacterium sp. | reverse complement strand
GGGACATCAAGACCAACACGGATGGTGTCGCCCTGGCGCTGGCCATGGCCGGCGTTGGCGGGCTTCAAGCCGGGGAGAATTTCTCGCTCACCGCCAATTACGGCTTCTTCAATGACTCCAACGCGTTGGCCTTCTCCGGCGCGGCGCGGATCAACCAGACCTTCTCGATCAATGCCGGCATCGGCTTCGGGGCGGATACCGGCGAGGTCGGTGGCCGCGCAGGCGTCCGCTGGGGATGGTAGGCCAGGCGAGCAGACCGGGCGGACCATGGGGTCCGTCCTATCGGCCTAATGGAAGTCGCGGCTCTTCGGGATGATGCGGACATTGCGCGGATGGCGCGGCGCCGGGACGCGGTGATCGTCGATCGGGCGGCGCACCTCGTCGGCATGGGCCAGCGCATTGTCCATCGCACGGCGGGCATCCTCCGAGAGCAGGGTGAGGTCGTGGGTGCGGTCGACCAGCTCGTCAGCGACGAGGTGCACCACGCCTTCGGCTGACTGGACGCGGCCTTTGACCAGCAGGACGCGCGCGCCCATCACGACGGGACGATAGCGTTCCATGACGCGCGGCCAGACGACGAGGTTGGCGATGCCGGTCTCGTCCTCGATGGTGATGAAGCACACCCCCTTGGCCGAGCCGGGCCGCTGGCGCACCAGCACGACGCCGGCCAGCATGGCGCGTGATCCGTTACGCAAATTATTGATCACATTGGTGGTCTTCACGCCCATCTCGCCATAGGCCTTGCGCAAGAAACGCATCGGATGGTCCTTCAGCGAGAGGCGGACCGTCTGGTAATCCTGCAATACGTGCTCCGAGCGGGGCATGGCCGGCAGCTTCACCGGTGCATCGGCGCCCTGCTCCCTTGCATCGGCGCTCGCAAAGAGCGGGAGGGCGAGGTCCTTGGTCTCGCCCCGCACCGCCCACAGGGCCTGCCGGCGGTCGAGCCCGACCGAGCGGAAGGCATCGGCCGCGGCCAGCGCTTCCAGTGGCTGGCGGCGCAGCCCGGCCCGCCGGCGCAGGGCGGCCGGATCGTCATAGCCGGCGCCACGTGCCTGCATCAGGCGTTCGGCATCCTCTTGCTTCAGGCTGTCGACGAGGCGCATGCCGAGGCGCAGGGCGCAGGGCCAGGGCCCGTCTTCGGCCGGTTCCAGCGTGCAGTCCCAGTCGGAGTGATTGATGTCGACACCGCGCACCTCGACGCCATGTTCGCGCGCATCCCGGACCAGCTGGGCGGGGGCGTAGAAACCCATGGGCTGGGCGTTGAGGATCGCCGCGGCAAAGGCGTCCGGCCGGTGGCATTTCATCCAGGACGAGACATAGACCAAGAGGGCGAAGCTGGCGGCATGGCTTTCCGGGAAGCCGTACTCGCCGAACCCCTTCACCTGGTCGAAGCAGCGCTGCGCGAAGTCCGCATCATAGCCCCGCTGGACCATGCCGTTCACCATCTTCTCCTCATAATGCTGGATGGTGCCGACCTTGCGGAAGGTTGCCATCGCCCGGCGCAGGCCATTGGCTTCGTCGGGGGTGAATTTCGCCGCGTCGATGGCGATCTGCATGGCCTGTTCCTGGAAGAGCGGGACCCCCCGGGTCCGGGAGAGGATTTTTTCCAGCTCGTTGGGCGGGCCGTGTTCGGGCGCGGGCGAGGGGTAGTCGACCGGTTCGATCCCCTTCCGGCGGCGCAGATAGGGATGCACCATGTCGCCCTGGATCGGGCCGGGCCGGACGATCGCCACCTCGATGACAAGATCGTAGAACTGGCGTGGCTTCAGGCGCGGCAGCATGTTCATCTGCGCCCGGCTCTCGACCTGGAAGACACCGACGGAATCCGCGCGGCACAGCATGTCGTAGGTTTCGGGATCCTCGGCGGGGATGTTGGCGAGGTCGTATTGCGGGCCGCCATGCAGGGCGATGAGATCAAACCCCTTGCGCAGGCAGGTCAGCATGCCCAGCGCCAACACATCCACCTTCATGATGCCGAGCGCGTCTATATCGTCCTTGTCCCATTCGATGAAGGTCCGGTCGTCCATCGCCGCATTGCCGATGGGCACGGTCTCGATCAGCGGTCCCTGGGTCAGGACAAAGCCGCCGACATGCTGGGACAAATGGCGTGGAAAGCCGATCAGCTCGGTGGTGAGCCTGATCGCGCGCCGGATCATCGGGTTGGCCGGATCGAGCCCGGCTTCGGCGATCCGCTTGTCGGAGACCTCGCGGCCCCAGCTGCCCCAGACCGTGCCCGCCATCGCCGCGCCGACATCTTCCGACAGGCCCAGCGCCTTGGTCACTTCGCGCACCGCCGAGCGCGGGCGGTAGGAAATGACCGTCGCCGTCAACGCTGCCCGGTGGCGGCCATAACGCCGGTAGACATACTGGATCACTTCCTCGCGGCGCTCATGCTCGAAATCGACATCGATGTCGGGCGGTTCGCGGCGCTCCTTCGACATGAAGCGCTCAAACAGCAGGCTCGATTTGTGCGGGTCGACAGAAGTGATGCCGAGGCAGAAGCAGACCGCCGAATTGGCCGCCGATCCCCGGCCCTGGCAGAGAATGTTCTGCGCCCGGGCCCAGGCGACGATGTCGTGCACGGTGAGGAAATATTGCGGGTAGCCGAGCTCGGCGATGAGGGCGAGCTCCTTTTCGATGGCCGCGCGGATCTGGCCGGGCACGCCGCCAGGATAGCGGTCGGCCGCGCCTTCCCAGGTGAGATCGGCGAGATGCTGCTGCGCCGTCTTCCCGGGCGGAACCGGTTCGTCGGGATAATGGTAGGCGAGCTCGTCGAGCGAGAAATGGCACCGGTCCACAATGTCCAGAGTCCTGGCCAGCGCGTTCTCATGTCCGGCAAACAGGCGGGCCATTTCCTCGGGCGGCTTGATGAAGCGCTCGGCATTGGCTTCGAGCCGGAAACCGGCCGTCTCGATGGTGACGCCCTCGCGGATACAGGTCAGCACGTCCTGCAGGGGGCGCCGATGGGGGATGTGATAGAGCACGTCATTGGTGGCGAGGATGGGCGCGCCGGTGCGTTGGCCCAGAGCGGCGAGCCTGGCCAGCCTCTCCCGGTTGCGGCCATTGTGCCGGAAACTGGCAGCCAGATAGCAGCGCCCGGGCCAGAGCGCGGCGAGTTCCGCCAGTTGCGTTTCGAAAGTCTCGTCGGGCGCGGGCGGCGGTATGGCGATGAAGACCTGCCCCTCGGCGGCCGCTTTCACATCCTCGAGCGAGATATGGCATTTGCCCTTGGGCACATCGCCCATCTTGCCTTCGGAGAGGAGGGCGGAGAGCCGGCCATAGGCCGCGCGGTCGGTGGGATAGCAGAGCAGGCTCAACCCGCAGACCAGGTCCAGCCGGCAACCGACCAGGAGCTTGAGACCATGCTCCTTTGCCGCCTGGTGCGCCCGCACCACACCGGCCAGCGTGTTGCGGTCGCAGATCCCGATCGCCGACAGGCCGGAGGCCCGCGCCTGCAGCACCAGCTCCTCCGCGTGCGAGGCGCCGCGCAGGAAGGAAAAATTGGTCGTGACCTGGAGCTCGGCATAAGCGGTCATGCCAGCAAGCCCTGCACGAACCAGCGCGGCGGTCCGCCCCGCCCGTCCTGGTAGAGCCCGTCACGGAACACCCAGTAGCGGCGGCCCTCCTCGTCCTCGATGCGATAGTAATCGCGTGCTCGGGCCTCGGCATTGAAGGTGCGCCACCATTCCGGTGCAATGCGTTCCGGCCCGTCGGCCCGGGTCACCCGGCGGGGAACGCGGCGCCAGACAAAGCGGATGGGCGGCCCGTCCGGCACCTCGGCGAGCACGTCGACAGCCTCCGGCCGGTCGAACAGGCGGACAGGGCGGTTGCCGCGCGGGGCCGCGAGGCTCTCGTTCCAGTCGGGAAGGCGGCCCTCGAAGGGAATGGTATCTTCCGCCCGTATCGGGTCGTGGCTTTCCACGGGCCGGGAAAAGCGCACCGCGCCGGCGCCCAGCTTCGCCGTCAGCCGGTCGGCCAGCGCCGACAGGGCGGCCGGGTCGATCGGGCTGGGCGCCAGGTCTGCGGCCAGGTGACGGGCCTCCGCCTCCAGGCTGTCCGGGCGGGCGGCGGTGAAGGCGAGCAGATCAATGCCGAAACCGGGATCGATCTGCTCGATCCGGTCACGGAACAGGCGCCGGATATGTGCGGGGTCGCGGACCGGGCGGGCGGTGGAGAGTGACACGAAGCTCGCCGTGCCATTGGACCGGAAGGCGGTCAGGGTGAAGTCGCGGGCGCCCTTGCCATCCTTTTCCAGCTGCTGGCAGAGCTCGGTGGACAGGTCGGCCAGCCCTGCCGTGACACCCTCGCTGGAAATCAGCGGATCGACATAGCTGCGCCGGGCGGCATAGTCCGGCGGCGGACGCAGCGGGGTCAGCGGTTCCGACATCAGGCCCAGTGCCTGGTCGAGCCGCAGGCGCACTGCATCGGCCGCCTCGCGCGAGGCAAAGCGCCGGACCAGTGCGGTGCGGTCGATATCGTAGAGCTGACCGATCCGGGTGAGGCCGAAGCGGCGGAGCAGGCGTTCGGCCTCCTCGGACAGGCGCAAGGCCTGGACCGGCAGATCCGCCAGCGCGTCCCCGACCGGCTGGTCGGCACGGCAGACAGTGACCCGGTCGCCGCCATGACGGGCCAGCGCCCAGGCCGCGCCTGCGGTTGGCCCGGCCCCGATGCGGCAGGAGAAACCGTCATGGGCAAAGCGCTCGCCGATCTCAGTCAGCAGAGCGCCTTCGCCGCCGAAAAAGCGGCCGCACCCGGTGATATCGAGGCGCAAGCCGTCCAGCCCGTCCACGGCGGAGAGTGGCGTCCAGCGTGTCGCCCACAGGCCAAGGGCCTGGAGGGCGGCGGCATCGGCTTTCCGGTCAACGGGCTCGGCCTGTATTTGTGGCGCCCGGCTTTTCGCATCGGCAAAGCGCAGGCCCGGCCCGATGCCGAGCCGGTTCGCCGCCGGGTTGGCGGCGGCCACGCGCAGGCCCGTCACACCCTGCTCGGTCAGGATGAAGGGCGGGTCATCCGGCTTTCCGGAAGGGCAGGATGTCGGCTGCGCGCGCCGGGCGCGGCGCAACCGGTCGATCGGCCAGTCCGGAAACCAGACGCAGGCATAGCGTCTCATCGTCAAACTCCAGATCAAAGCGGCGGCCGGCCTGTCCGGGGGCCAGGCGCGAGCGTTCCAGGACAGCCGTCCAGCGAGGCTTTCCCGGGGCACGTGGATCGAACAGGTTCGGGGCTGAAGGGGCGGGCGAGACCCGCCAGCGGGCGTGGGCAGCCGTGGCCCCCTCCCGCGTGTGGGGCAGGAGCAGGAGGGCGGGGGTGCCGGCCTGCTCGCTGGCGAGGACAAGCCGGCGGCTGGCGGTGAAGTCGACATTGCGGGCTTCAGTGATCACAGCCGAGACGGCATTGGAGCGCAGGCCTTCCTCGGTGGCCATCAGCGCGTCGAGCGTGGAACCGGTCTCGACAAAGAGGAAGCGGGCCGGGTCGAGCCCGAAGGTGGCCGCGCCCAGCCCGGTCACCCGGCCCTGTTCGAGCCCGGTCACCCGCTCACGGACCCAGAGCCAGGCGCCGGGACGGGCGGTCTTCAGCGCCGCCAGCGCAAACCCGGCAGCGGCCCCGGCATGGCCATAGTCCGCCTCGGCGATCTCGTGCACGCCCTCGGCCGCCAGTCCGAACGGATAGGCGGTGGAGGCGGCATCATCGCGCAGCTGGGAGGCGGGCTGCACGAGGCGGTCTATCCCCGATGGCTCGATCATATGTTCTATCTTTGTTCCATTTTGACTCGAAATCAATGGCCGGGACGGGATGTGAATGTTAGCGTTCGGAACCAGGTAATTCAGAAAGAAAGGCCACCCCATGCGCCAACATCTCTTCGGAATTCCGGGTCTTGCGCGTCTCGCCATGCTGCCGGCGTCCGCGCCAGCCACAGCCCAGAGCGTGGAAACCGTCGTCTTCCGCGTGCCGGTGGAAGCCACGGATATCCGCTATCTCTCGAGTGTGAATGTGCGTTGCGCCATCCAGGACGGAACGCGCGGCGGGCCTCCGCTTGACCGGGAAGTCTGGTCGAACGCCCACATGATTTCCAATCTCGTCTCGTGGCGGCTCTGGGCCCCCGATTTCGGCCGTTGCACGGCCGACCCGATCACCGAGGAAGCCGAACAGAGATGCATGACGCCCGGCGAGGATGGCGGCTTGAGCTGGAGCGGCGTGATCGAGGTGCCGGTGCGGGACTTCCAGAATGGCAATATCCGTGTCGCCGAGGCCGAGAACTATAAATGCTCCGCCGTCGTGCATTTCGATACCGAGCCGGACGTGGCCGGGGAAGCGACCCTGCAGGACGGGCTGTGTGCCGGCTTCTACAGCAACCCGTTCTCGATTGATGACCGCGAGCGCTACCAGGTGTTCACCGGCGGTGACATCGCGGCGGCAGAGCTGTGTGAAGAAGGCAGGTTCTCACCCGTGGACGGTACCATGGAGCTGTCGCGGCAATTCGTGACCGGCGGCGAATATACCGGCGATACGGGATCGCCGGGTGAAGACGCCCCTGAAACCCCGGCCGTGATCAATCCGGACCTCGCCGGGCGCTTGCCGGACACCACGACCCGGACACAGGTCAGCGAGGTGGCCCGGACGCGTCTCACGGCACCGGTCCGGATCGCGACCGGAACGGATAACGGATCCGGGGTCTGCCATGATGCGGTGCAGGGACAGATCGCCTGGAATCATACCGGCAACACGCAATGGGCCGATGCCAATGTGCGCGCCCTGTGCGCCGGCGCGGAAGACAGCCGCGCGCCGGCGGTCTGCTTCGAGCAGGTCATGCATGGCGATGTCGCCCGGCCCGATGGCGGGCGCTGGGACTGGCGCGAGGCCCGCGATCTGTGCCGTGGCAGCCGGAATGCCGCGACGCAGATCAGCTGCTATGAGGCCCGCATCGACGCCGGTGACGACCTGGAAACCGCGATCGGCGCCTGCCACACCTGACGCGGCCGTCCGACGCTATTCCAGCATCAGGGCGGCGGTTTCGGCGTCCTCGTCTGTGGACGTGTCGTCATCGCCATCGCCGGAGGCGCGCGGGGCGATCACGATATTGTCGTCCGAATTGCGGTCGATCAGCTTGTTGTAGGGATCAATCCCGACATAGGCGGGCTCCTCGTCCGTGATGATGGTGAAGGTCATCTCGTTCTGGTCGATCCGGCGGCGTTCGAGATAGAGCACGTGATCCGAGCCCTCGCGCACGCTGTCGGGCGAGTCCGTGAACACGCCGATATCGATCTGGTAGTCGATCGGCTCCTCGGTCTCATTGCCTTCGCCATCCGCTTCGAACAGGCGCGCCTCGACCGTGAAGGTGGTTTCCCAGCGGCCGTCTTCCAGTTCGCGGCGTTCGGCGCTGTCGGGATCGACCGAGAGATCGAGCAACACGATCCGTTCGAAGAAATCATGGATGATCTGCTCGTATTCCGGGCCGGTCTCCTCGCGCAGGATGCGCAGGAAGTCGAGCGTGGTCGGATAGGGATCCGAGCGGTACTGGAACTCGCTCACCAGCCGTGACAAGGCCCGGTTCACCGTGTCCTCGCCGACATAATCCGCCAGCGCATACATGATCACCGCGCCCTTGCGGTAGTGGATGTAGGGCTGGTTCTCGACGCGGTAGAGCGGCAACTCCTCGCGGCTCTCATTGCCCCGGGCGGACAGGTAATTGTCGAGCTCGTATTTCAGGAAGCGGCGCATGTGGTCGGCGCCATATTCCTCGCGCATCACCATCAGGGCCGAATACTGGGCGAAGGTCTCCACCAGCATGGATCCGCCCTGCACGTTCGGGCCCATGATCTGGTGCGCCCACCATTGGTGCGCGGCTTCGTGCGCGGTGACGTAGTAGACATAGTCGATATTCGAGTCATTCCGCAGGTCCGCGGTGAAACCGATCGATTCCGAATAGGCAATCGTGTTCGGGAAGGACTGGGCAAAGCTGGCATAGGCCGGGAATTCCAGCATGCGGTATTGCCGGTACTGATAGGGGCTGATGTGCTCGCTCATATAAGCGAGCGAATCCTGGGCGCCCTGCATCATGCGCTCGACATTCCAGTCGTGCGGCGCGTGATAGAAGACCTGGTAGTTGATGCCGTCACGCTCTTCCTCCAGCAGCGCATAGTCCGCCGACATGAAATTGAAGAAGTTGAGCGAACGGTCCTCCATCACGTATTCGAAGTAATGGCGGCCATTCTCCACCCAGTCGCGCTGGAGATAGCCCGGGGCGACAACGGTCTGGCCTTCAACGGTGGAGACCGTCGTGCGGAAGGACACATAATCGGAGTCCTGACGGATGTAGTTCTCCGTCCAGTGGCTTTCATCCTCGAGGTCGAAAGCGCGGTCGATCGGCGGCAGGTCCTGGCGCCGGCGCACGGAGGGCGACTGGATCAGCATCTGGCGCGAAAAGCCGATGACCGGTGCAAACTCGCCATTGTTGAATAAGGTGCCGTTGTAGACCACGCTCGAGACATTGCCGGAATTACGGAAGCCGGGATTGGTCACCTCGACCTCGAAGGTCAGCGTCCTTTGCTCGCCCGGCTGCATCGGCGTGTCCAGTTCGAACGCGTAGAGATTGGCGTATTCGCTGCGCAATTGGGCGGTGGTGCCGTCAAGCGACTGATCGATGACATCTGCCGACCCGTAGGAGACCCAGACCACCGGAATGTCGGCTTCGGTCCGGTTCTTGATGATATTCGAGCCGGTTACCGCGTAGCGGCGTTCACGCGGGTAGATGTCGATGTCGTAGGCGACATCCGTGATGGTCGGCTGCGCCAGCCCTTCCAGCTGGTCGCGCCATTCCCGCTCGAAAGCGGCGGCACGGCGCTCGTTTTCCGGCCCGGTCACGAACTCGTTCAGGACGTTGGTATTGTAGAAAATCCAGCCGCCCGTGGCGCCCGCGATCATAAGCGAGATGGCCGCGAGCCCGGCCGAGCCCGGCGAGAAAGAACGCGGCAGCGACCGGACCCGCTCCCAGATCGGCCGCAATGCGCCGCGATTCCACATCACGAAGGCAAGGGTGAATAAGAAGAGCGATACCGCTCCCCAGTAAAGGTGCCACCAGAGCTGAATGCCGAGGAAATGACCATAGCCATTCATGTCGGAATACGGGTTCGGCGAAATGAAGGGCACCAGGTAGAGATTGTTCGACCAGCCGATATTGGGCAGCACGAAGGCGGTAACAATGAACAGTGCGCCCATAGCCAGGATGCCCAGCCATTTGTTGTTGGTCAGCACCTGGATGAAGATCGCGATCGCCGCCAGCATGGTCAGCGGCATGATCAGGTCCACGACCGAGCGCACGACATACTGGTCGATCTCGAGGTTGAAATAGCCCCGGCCCAACTGGGTGATCATCACGGTGATGGCCGCGGTTGCGATCAATCCCGTAATGACGACGAACATCGCGACCAGCTTGGCCCACATGAAAGCCCAGCTCGGTGCCGGTGTGGCATCCACGATCTCCGAGAACCGGACGCCGCGTTCGCGCCAGACGACTTCCGAGGCATAATAGATGACCACGATGATCGGGATGATGGCGAACCCGCCGATCATGGCGTCGATCACGACCCGGGTCGTGGGATAGTTGGGCGTGCCGTACATGGAATTGAGCAGGAAGGTTCCGCCCACGACATTGAAGATGCCGAAAATCAGCAGGACCCAGAAGGCAACGTTGAACACGACGCCTTTCACCTCGAAGCCGACGCGCGCGAAAAACTGTTGCCGGGCGGTCGCCCCGGTCAGCACCGGCGCCGAGACCGGCAATTCGATGTGCGCCGGCACGAAAGGCGCTTCCGCGCGGCGGGCCTTACGCTGCCCGGTAATGGCCTTGCGCTTGCGGAAGGAAAACAGGAACAGGTTCAGGACGAAGAGTGCTGCTGCGACGCCGAGCCAGATCAGGCGGTTCTGCAGGAACACGCCCTCCAGGGGCACGAGCTGGCTGTTTTGCTCTGCCGGTGTCCAGTAGCGCGTCATCTCGCCGAAGGCATTGCCGCCGAACGGGTCTGCGAGCGCCACGATGGTGCGGTATTGCGGCTCGTTTGCGATGATATTGCCAACGAACCAGAGAATGAAGAGCCCGGTGAGCGTGACCCAGGTGATGACCTGGGACTTCGAGAGGTTCGCCACGGTGAACATGATCATGCCGGCAATCAGCATGTTGGGCAGGCCCATCACCAGGTAGGGCCAGGCAAAATACATCGGGTTGTTGGGACCGAGCGTTTCCGGGTCCAGCCAGGGCATGAGCGATCCGATGAGGATTGCCAGCGGCACGCTGGCGAATGCCAGGGCGGTAATCAGGAAGCCGCCGATAAAGCGGCCGACAAGATAATCCGACTCGCTCACCCGGGTGGTGAAGAACAATTCCTCGGTCTTGAAATTATGGTCGCGCAAAATGCCGCTGACGAGGAAAACGGTCGGAATGAACATGCCGAACAGGGAAAAGATCAGGACATTGATCGTCACCGCGGTCGGTGAATTGACATTGACGGTGTTGGACGACCCGATCTGGACCTGGTCAATCGTGGTTCCACCGAACGCCAGCAGGAAATAGATCGCGAAAATCGCGATGAAGGCTGGCGAGAGGAGATGATATCGGAATTCGAATCCGGCGATCTTGCGGAGCATGACGGGTCTCCCTCCTGTCCGGATCAGGCCGCTTCGGTTTCGGCGCGTCCGGCCGAAATCGTCGAGAAGTAGACGTCCTCGAGGTCCGGTGCGACGCCGGTAAACCCGTCGCCGGGATCACTGTCGGCCTCGACATGGATCAGGACCTCGCCCTGTGTGAGGCGGGTGGAGATGACATTGTAGCGCGCGCGGTGGTCCGGCAG
>CBDUFA010000017.1:0-11055 GCA_965366295.1 uncultured Hyphobacterium sp. | reverse complement strand
TCAGCCTTTCGGTCAAAAACGGGCGGCAGGCATTCATTTCCGCGCCGACCGGCTTGTTCTGTGGCGGCACGCAACGCACCGCATTGGTGATCATGGCATCGACAAGGCTGAGACCGTCGCCGGCATGACCGCCATATTCGCCTTTCGTGAAGCCGAACTTGCCGAGTGTCGCGTAGAGCAGGTCACCAGCATAATCGCCGGTAAACGGGCGCCCGGTCTGGTTTGCGCCCTTGAGGCCCGGCGCGAGGCCGACAATCAGCAAGCGGGCGGTCTCTTCGCCAAATGACGGCACAGGCGCATTGTGGAAGTCCGGGTAGAGGACATCATTGTCTTCCCGGAACTTCACGAGGCGTGGGCAAAGCGGGCAGTCGAGAGCCGGTTCCGGCCCGTATGCACTACTCGTCATCGCGATTGGACCGTCCACCGTCGCGGCCGATCATGGATTTCAGATCCGCCAGATCGATGAAGCCGTCGGCCTGGCGGCGAAGATCATCCGAGATCATTGGCGGGCTGGCTTTCAGGGATGAAACCACGGTGACGCGTGCGCCTTTCCGCTGGCAATGCTCGACAGCATAGCGGAAATCGCCATCGCCGGTGAACAGGATGATGTGATCCAGGTAAGAGGCCGCCGCGATGATATCGACGGCAAGCTCCACATCCATGTCGCCCTTGATGCGGCGCCGGCCCGAATCGTCGGTGAATTCCTTGGCCGGCTTGGTGACGACGTTGAAGCCGTTGTAATCCAGCCAGTCGACGAGCGGCTTGAGCGGCGTGAAGTCCTCGTTTTCCAGCAGGGCGGTGTAATAATTGGCGCGATTCAACCGGCCCCGTTTCCGGAATTCTTCCAGCAGCTTGCGGTAATCGATATCGAAATCGAGCGCTTTGGAGGTCGAAAAGAGGTTTGCACCGTCAATGAAAATGCCAATGCGTTCATTGGGATAAAATGTCATCACTCATGTCCTCGCTCTATGGTTCAAAAAATGGCTGAGCACGCATCTATATATATCGCACTCGGCGGCAATCTGCCTTTCGAGGGGGGCGTTCCGCAAGAGACCCAGCGCAAGGCGCTGCAGTCGCTTCCCGATGCCGGGATCAGGATCGTGCAGCAATCGTCTTTCTGGACATCGCCCGCCTGGCCCGATCCATCCAAGCCGGGTTATGTGAATGCCGTGGCCGAGATCGCCAGCCCGCTGCCCGCGGAAGCCCTCCTGGGCCTGCTGCTTGAAACAGAAGAAGTCTATGGCCGTGAACGCCAACAGCGTTGGGATTCCCGGACCCTGGACCTGGACCTCGTGGACTACCGGGGCCGTGTTTCGACCTCCGACAATCTGACCCTTCCTCACCCCCGGGCGCATGAGCGCGCTTTCGTCCTGCTGCCACTGGCGGAGATTGCCCCGGATTGGTGCCATCCGGTTTCGAACACACCGATCGGAACGTTGATCGGACTGCTGGATCCGCGTGACGTCGCACAAACCCGCAAACTGGCCTGATGCCGCTGTGTTGCGTTGCGGCAAAGCCCTTGCAGTCAAAGCCAAGCGGCGTTACTTACAGCGATCCGGATAGCGAAGACTGACAGGAGTTCGCGCGCATGGCCCGCGTCACCGTTGAAGATTGCATTGAAAAAGTTTCGAACCGTTTTGACCTCGTCCTGCTGGCGGCCCACCGCGCCCGCAACATTTCGGCCGGTTCCGAACTGACGCTGGATCGCGACAACGACAAGAACCCGGTCGTCTCGCTGCGCGAGATCGCGGAAGAAAAGCTTGATCTCAACGCTTTGAAAGACAGCCTGGTGAACGGTCTTCAGCGCGTCATTCCGAGCGATGAGGAAGAAGAAGAGCGTCATTCGCCGCAAGACGATCTGCCGCAAATCGCTTCCAAGCCGACCCCCGTCGATCCGGATGAAGCCGACATGCTCAAGGCGCTGCAAAGCGACCGCGACGGCGCTCCGGACAACCGGTTCTAGGGTCAGGTGAGCGTCGCCGCGAACGACCTCAAGACTCCGGCGATTGAAAACTATCCAACCGCCGACGATCTCGTCGGGCGTATTTCCCGTTATTATCCGACCGTAGACGCGGACCTCATCCATCGCGCCTATGATTTCGCGTGCGAGATGCATGCACCGCAAAAGCGCTATTCCGGCGAACCGTATTTCGCCCATGTGGCCTCTGTCGCCATGATCCTGGCCGATCTGAAGATGGACGCGGCCACCATCTGCACGGGGCTTCTCCATGACACGGTCGAAGACACGCCGGCGACACTGCCGCAGCTGACCGAGCTGTTTTCACCGGAAATTGCCGCCCTGGTCGATGGCGTGACCAAGCTGGGTCAGATGGAGCTCGGATCCAATCGCACCAAGCAGGCCGAGAATTTCCAGAAACTTGTTGTCGCGATTTCCTCGGATGTCCGCGTCCTGATCGTGAAGTTGGCCGACCGGCTTCACAACATGCGGACCCTGCACCACATCCCGAAGCCGGAAAAGCAGGAACGGATTGCCACCGAGACGCTGGAAATCTACGCGCCACTGGCACGCCGGATCGGGATCAACCGGATCTGTGTCGAGCTGGAGGATCTGTCCTTCCGCTATGTGAACGCGGCGGCTTTCGAGTCGGTCTCCAAGCGCCTGGCGGAGATGCGGGAATCCCAGGCTTCGTCCGTCGCCGAGATGTCGCAGATGCTGACCGAGAAGCTCGACGCGGCAGGTATCCAGGGGCGCGTCTTCGGGCGGGAAAAACGTCCCTATTCGATCTGGCGAAAGCTGGAACGAAAGGGCACAACTTTTGACGAGATCGCCGACATCTATGCCTTCCGTCTGATTGTTGAAAACCCGGATGATTGCTACCGGGCGCTTGGCGTGATCCACCAGAACTGGCGATGCGTGCCGGAACGGTTCCGGGATTTCATCTCGACGCCCAAACCCAATAATTACCGTTCGCTCCACACCACGATCATTGGCCCGAAGAGCGTGCGGATCGAGATCCAGATCCGGACCGAGGAGATGGATGCCATCGCCGAAAGCGGCGTTGCGGCGCACTGGAAATACAAGGGGCAGAGCTACGGCTATGATGCGGAGTCGGCCCGGTCGGCAGGCGGTGACCCGCTGGAAAGACTGCGCCCATTCCTCGAAATCCTCGAGCAGGGCGGCGATCCGGATGAATTCCTCGAGCATGCCAAGCTCGAGATGTTCGCCGACCAGGTCTATTGCTTCACGCCCAAGGGCGAGCTGATCGCCTTGCCGAATGGCGCAACGCCCCTCGACTTTGCCTATGCTGTCCATACCGAGCTGGGGCACACCTGTATCGGTGCCAAGATCAATGGCCGGGACCGCCCGCTCAGGACACGGCTGAAGAATGGTGATGTCGTCTACATCCTGCGCGGCGGGCTTCGCCAACCGCCCGCGGGCTGGGAAGAGCTGG
The DNA here is from genome assembly GCA_965366295.1 of uncultured Hyphobacterium sp. Lineage (GTDB taxonomy): Bacteria > Pseudomonadota > Alphaproteobacteria > Caulobacterales > Maricaulaceae > Hyphobacterium. The sequence goes on along the minus strand of CBDUFA010000017.1, from coordinate 7,642 downwards.
TCATCACCGGCAAGGCCCGGGCCGCGATCCGCCGTCTGATCCGGACGACCGAACGCGAGGAGTTCTCGGGTATCGGCAAGATGCTCGCCGAAAATGCTTTTGAGCGCGAAGGCAAGGTGTTCCGCGAAAAAGGCCTCGAAGATGCGTTGGCGCGGCTCGACATCGAGTCTGTGGATGATCTCTACCAGGCACTTGGCCGGGGGCGCGTTACGTCCGGGCAATTCCTGGATGCGGTTTTCCCGGGACGTCGTGACAGCCGTCAGTACGCCGCCAGCGAAAAGGAACTGATCCGTGACGAGAAAGCACGTCTGTATGTGCGCGGGCGCGGGCTGACGCCGGGCGTGTCAATCCATTTCGCCGAGTGCTGCTCGCCCCTGCCGGGAGACCGGATCGTCGGCGTGATCGTTCCGGAAAAAGGCGTGACGATTCACACCATCGATTGCGAAAGCCTGATGGAGCATGACGAATCCGACCCGGACCGATGGATCGATCTGGGATGGACCGCCGAGGCCGAGGAAAACGCGGTGTCCGCGGCGCGGGTTCACGCGGTCATGCACAACACGCCGGGGGCGCTGGCGGAAATCGCCAAGGCGGTCGGTGAGAACCGCGGTAATATCGGCAATGTCAAAACGCTGAAGCGGTCGAAGGACTTCTTTGAAATGCAATTTGATATCGAAGTGTTCGACAACCGGCACTTGGCGAACATTATCTCGGCCTTGAAAATGTGCTCGAGCGTTGTATCCGCCGAACGGGCACGCGGTGAATCAGAAGAGGCCGATTGATGGACACGCAAGCTGTACTCGACGAATTCCGCGCCGCCGGCGCGCTGCTGGAGGGACATTTCATTCTGTCATCCGGCTTGCGCAGCCCGGTCTTCCTGCAAAAGGCCAAGGTGTTTGCCGATGCCAAGCGGACGGCCAAGCTTTGTGCGGCTCTGGCCGAAAAGGTGAGAGCCGAACTCGGCGAGATACCGGATGTGATTGTTTCCCCGGCCGTTGGCGGCATTGTCCCGGGCTACGAGATGGGCCGGCAGATGGAATTGCCGGCGATCTATGTCGAGCGCGAGGACGGCGAGTTCCGGCTTCGCCGCGGCTTTGAACTGTCACCGGGAGAAAAAGTGCTCGTTGTCGAGGACATCGTGACGACAGGCCTGACGTCACGGGAATGCATCGACTCCCTCAAGGAAACCGGCGCAAAAGTGCTGGCTGAGGCCTGCCTGATCGACCGGTCGGGCGGAAAGGCTGATGTCGGCGTGCCGCTGATCGCTTTGGCGACCGTCGAATTCCCGGCCTATGCGCCGGACGATCTACCGCCGGAACTCGAAGCCATTCCGGCCATCAAGCCGGGGAGCCGGGGGCTGAAGAAATGAGCGGTGCGGTTCGCCTCGGCGTCAATATCGACCATGTCGCCACGATCCGGAATGCCCGTGGCGGATTGCATCCGGACCCGGTTCGGGCCGCGCGTCAGGCGGCAGAGGCCGGAGCCGACGGCATCACCGCGCACCTGCGCGAGGACCGGCGCCATATCGGTGACCGCGACATTGAACGCCTGTCCGCGGAAATCGATTTGCCGCTGAACCTGGAGATGGCGGCAACCGACGAGATGCTCGCCAACGCGCTGGCTCACAAGCCGCATGCGTGTTGCCTGGTTCCGGAAAAGCGCGAAGAGCGTACGACAGAAGGCGGTCTTGATGTGGCCGGGGGGCATGCGCTGATCGGGCCGTATGTCGACAAGCTGAACGCCGCCGGCATCCGGGTGTCACTCTTCATCGAACCCGACCCGGTGCAGATCGCCGTGGCCGAAGCCATTGGCGCCTCGGTTGTCGAGTTTCATACCGGGGCTTATTGCGATGCCTATCTCGCCGGCGATCCGTCGCGGACGGCGCAATTGCTGGACCGGCTTCGCGAAGCCTGTGCCTTGGCTGACCAGCGCGGCCTCGAGGTTCATGCCGGACACGGCCTGACCTATGACACGGTCAAGCCGGTGGCGGCGATACCGCAGGTAAAAGAGTTGAATATCGGCCATTTCCTGATCGGGGAGGCGATCTTCCGTGGCCTGCGCGAGGCCGTCACAACAATGCGCGGGCTGATTGCCGATGCCCGCAGCGAGGCCGCGGCTTGATCATCGGACCCGGGACCGACCTCATTGATATCCGCCGGATCGAAAAGACGCTGGCGCGATTTGGGGACCGGTTTACCCGGCGCTGCTTCACGGAGATTGAGCAGGCCAAGTCGGACCGGCGCAAGGAGCGCGCGGCCAGTTACGCCAAGCGATATGCGGCCAAGGAAGCCGGCGCCAAGGCGCTCGGCACCGGGATTGCGCGTGGCGTGTCCTGGAAGGAAATCGGTGTGGTCAACCTGCCAGGCGGGAAACCCACCCTGGAGTTGAAAGGGCGGGCCCTGGACTGGCTCGACCGGCTGACGCCCGACGGCATGACGGCCTACGTGCACATCTCGATCACCGATGAACCGCCTTATGCGCTGGCGAACGTGATCATCGAGGGCTTGCCGGAGACCGGTCCATGAGCCGGACATCGGACAAGGTCGAGGACGCGATTGGCTATACATTCAATGACATCGAGCTCCTGCATCGGGCGCTGACCCATGCCAGCTTCGGCGATGGCAACAAGCGTGTGAAGACCTATGAGCGCCTTGAATTCCTCGGTGACCGGGTCCTGGGCCTGCTAGCTGCGGAGTTTCTGTTCCGCCGCTTCCGGAAGGCTGAGGAGGGCAAGCTGGCCCCGGTATTCAATTCGCTGGTGGACAAGACCGCCTGTGAGCGGGTTGCGCGCCTGTTTGATCTTGGAGCCGCGGTCAAGCTGTCTCCATCCGAGGAAAGGATCGGGGGCCGTAACAAGGCGTCAATCCTCGCCGATCTGACGGAATCGGTCATGGCGGCGGTCTATATCGATGGCGGGCTGGAGGCGGCGCGCGGCGTTTTCGAACGCGGCTGGGCCGAAGAGATCGCCAATCTCACGCTGAAGCCTCACAATCCGAAGTCGGAATTGCAGGAATACGCCGCCAAAAAGGGCTATGGTGTACCGCGATATGACCTGCTGGAGCAGGCCGGGCCGGACCACAAGCCGATCTTCGTCATGCGGGTCGAGCTTGACGGCTTTGACCCGTGTGAGGGACAGGGCGGATCGAAACAGGAAGCGCAGCGCGAAGCCGCAACGGCAATGCTGCAGAGGATTACAACGAATGACTGATACACGCGCCGGGTTTGCAGCGATCATCGGGGCGCCGAATGCCGGCAAATCGACGCTGGTGAATGCGCTGGTCGGCGAGAAGGTCTCGATCGTGACCCGCAAGGTGCAGACCACACGTTTCCCGGTCCGGGGCATAGCGATGCTTGAAAAGGCTCAGATCGTTCTCGTCGATACGCCGGGCGTCTTCGAACCGCGTCGCCGTCTTGATCGCGCCATGGTGAAATCCGCCTGGACCGGCGCGGACGATGCCGATGCCATTGTGCACGTGGTCGATGCCGAGGCCCAACACGCCGTGTCGATTGGCAAGGCTGATGGTGCGGCCAAGAAGTCGGTGGCGGACGATGTCCGCGTCATCGAGGGTCTGAAATCAGCAGGAAAGACCGCCATCCTTGCGCTCAACAAGATCGACACGCTGGAGCGGGACAAGCTGTTGCCGCTGACGCAGGCGCTCAATGACAGCGGCGTTTATTCGGACATTTTCATGGTGAGCGCGTCGAAAGGCTATGGCGTGGCTGATCTCAAGGAAAAGCTGTCGACCATGATGCCGGAAGGCCCGTTCCTTTATCCCGAGGACCAGGCGGCCGATATCCCGCAGCGCGTGCTGGCGTCGGAAATCACCCGGGAAAAGGTCTATGACCGGTTGCACCAGGAATTACCCTATGCCAGCGCCGTGGAGACCGAGACTTGGCGCCGGCTGCACGATGGCTCGGTGCGGATCGAGCAGCGCATCTATGTCGACCGGGACAGCCAGCGGCCGATCGTCCTCGGCAAGGGCGGGCAGACGATAAAGGCGATCGGTGCGGCTGCCCGGACGGAGATGGAAGACGTTTTCGGATGCAAGGTTCACCTCTTCCTGCAGGTCCAGGTCCAGCCGGGCTGGGATGAGAATCGTGCCCGCTACCTGGCCATGGGGCTTGAGTACGACAGCTGATGGAATGGAGCGGCAAGGGCATCGTTCTGGCTGTTCGGCCGCATGGTGAAACCAGCGCCATTGTCGAATTGCTGACGCAGGATCACGGCCGCCATGCAGGTCTCGTGCGTGGCGGGCGCTCGCGGTCGATGCGGCCCGTTCTTCAGCCCGGCAACACGGTTTCGGCGCACTGGCGTGCACGTCTAGCAGATCATCTCGGGAATTATGCCATCGAGGCCGACGTCCAGCGTGCCGGAACGGTGATGGATGATGCCTTGTCGCTGGCCGGTCTCAACGCCGTCTGTGCGATGGCGTGTCTGACGTTGCCGGAGCGCGAAAAACACCCGGCGGTCTATCACGCCATGGACGTTTTCCTCGACGCCATGGACGACCCCGACATCTGGCCGGCGATCTATGTCCGGTGGGAGGCCGGTGTCCTGAAGGACCTCGGATACGGGCTGGATTTCTCGAAATGTGCCGCGACGGGCGAAACCGAGGACCTGACACATGTCAGCCCGCGCTCGGGCCGGGCCGTCAGCCGGGAAGCCGCTGCACCCTATATCGACAAGTTGTTGCCATTGCCGGCCTTTCTGCGTCATCCGGACGCTGGCTACGAAGTCGGTGATATTGCCAATGGTCTCGCATTGACCGGCTTTTTCCTGCAGCGGCGCGTGCTCTGGCCCGTCGACAAGGATTTGCCGGATGCGCGTGTGCGATTGGTCAGGGCGCTGACGGACGCCGGGCGGATTTAGCGGCATAATCGACAAGTCCGAATCAGGAGCCAGTCATGGGCGATGTGTTCACGCCGGAAGGCGGAGAGATTTTCGAGGAGCCATTCGATGAAGCGCTGTCCAAGCGCTATCTCGCTTATGCGCTCTCGACCATCACCCAGCGGGCCCTGCCGGATGCGCGTGACGGGCTGAAGCCGGTCCATCGCCGGATCCTTCATGCGATGCGCGTGCTCAAGCTCAATCCACGCGATGCCTTCAAGAAATCGGCGCGCGTCGTCGGTGACGTTATCGGTAAGTTCCACCCGCATGGCGACCAGGCGGTCTATGACGCGCTGGTCCGGCTGGCGCAGGATTTTGCCTCGCGTTATCCGCTGGTCGAAGGGCAGGGGAATTTCGGCAATATCGACGGCGATGGCGCAGCGGCGATGCGCTACACCGAAGCCCGGCTGACCGAGGCGGCCGAGCTCCTGCTGCAGGACATCGACCAGGGAACGGTTGACTTCCGCGAGACCTATGACGGCTCCGAGGAAGAGCCGATTGTGCTCCCGGCGGCTTTCCCCAATTTGCTGGCGAATGGCGCGACCGGCATTGCCGTGGGTATGGCGACGTCCATTCCGCCGCATAACGCCTATGAATTATGCCGCGCCGCCCGCACGCTGATCTCGAACCCGGATGCGTCCGTGGCCCAGCTGCTGCGGTCGGTGAAAGGCCCGGATTTTCCGACGGGCGGGGTCTGCGTGGAGCCGCAAGCGACGATCCGCGAAGCCTATGAAACCGGGCGCGGCGGCTTCCGCCTGCGCGCGCGGTGGAACACGGAAGATCTCGGCCGCGGCACCTGGCAGATCGTGGTCACCGAAATTCCCTACCAGGTCCAGAAGTCCAAACTGGTCGAGCGGATCGCCCAGTTGCTCGACCAGAAGAAGTTGCCGCTACTGGAAGATATTCGCGACGAGAGCGCGGAAGATATCCGCCTCGTGCTGGTGCCGAAGAGCAAGAATGTCGACCCGGAACTCCTGATGGCGGCCTTGTTCAAGATGAGTGAGCTGGAGACCCGGATCTCGCTCAACATGAACGTGCTCGATCCGTCGGGCACACCGCGTGTGATGAGCCTCAAAGATGTCATGTGTATCTGGCTGGACCATCGCCGCGAAGTCGTCGTCCGGCGGGCTGAAACGCGTCTTGCCAAGGTCGAAGACCGGCTGGAAGTGCTGGCCGGCTACATCATTGTCTATGCCGATCTCGACGAGGTGATCCGGATCATCCGGTTCGAGGACGAACCCAAGATGGAGCTGATGCGGCGCTTCGAGCTCAGTGACCGGCAGGCCGAAGCCATCCTGAACATGCGCCTGCGCGCCCTGCGAAAACTTGAAGAGCTGGAAATCCGCAAGGAGGAAAGCAGCCTCAAGGCCGAGCGTGGCGAGTTGAAGACGCTCATCGGGTCGGAAGCGGTTCAGTGGGAAAAGGTCGATAGTGAAGTTGCCGCGGTCGAGGAAAGCTACGGCCCGAAGACCGATATCGGCCGCCGCCGTACCGATTTCGCCGAGGCGGGCGAGGATTTCTCGGACGCGGTCGCCGAGGCGCTGATCTTGCGCGAGCCGATCCTTGTCGTGGTGTCGCAAAAAGGCTGGATCCGGGCCCTCAAGGGGCATGCGCACGACATCGGCGCCATTGCTTTCAAGGAAGGCGACAGCGCGCTCTTCACCGTGAAGTGCGAAACCATCGACAAGTTGATCCTGTTTGCCACCGATGGAAAATTCTACGCAATCGATGCGTCCAAACTACCGGGCGGACGCGGGCATGGCGATCCGTTGCGCCTGCACGCGGGACTTCCCGAAGACGCCGCGCCCGTCGCCCTGTTCAAGCACGATCCCGAACGGGAATTGCTGATAGCCTCGCGGGCCGGGAATGGTTTCCGGGTCAAGGAATCCGATGTCTTCGCATTCAAGAAGGGCGGCAAGCAGGCGCTCAATGTCGGTGATAGCGAGGCGATCGCCTGCGTGCCGGTCATAGGTGACCGGATCGCGGTGTCGAACACGAAGAAACGCCTGTTGATCTTCGACATTGCCGACTTGCCACAGATGTCGCGCGGCAAGGGCGTGCGGCTGATGGGCGGCAAGGGGGCCGAGGTGATTGACGTCGTGACTTTCGATCCCGAGGCCGGGCTGAGCTGGATTGACGGCGCAGGCCGCCGTCATAGCGAGGACAACTGGCAGGACTGGGAAGGCAAACGCGCCCAGGCCGGCACGGCGCGGCCGCGCGGTTTCCCGAAAACCGGAAAATTCATGCCCGCAGATCCTGTTGCGGTGGCGCGCGCCATGGATTCGGCGTAATCAGCACTTACCTATGGCCCGAACGGAATTGGAGGGACCTACCTGATGGAATGGATCATTGTTCTTGTAGTTATTGTCGTCATCGGCTTCCTGGTGATCGGCATCTACAACCGCCTCGTCGCGTTGCGGCAGACAACCAACCAGGCTTGGGGCGATATCGATGTGCAGCTCAAGCAGCGCGTCGATCTCATTCCCAATCTCGTCAATACCGTGAAGGGCTATGCGACCCACGAGAAGGAGACGCTGGAAAACGTTATCAAGGCGCGCCAGGCGTCGGTTGATGCGAGCAGCGTGAAAGACCAGGCTCAGGCCGAGAACATGCTGTCTGGCGCGCTGCGTCAGCTGTTCGCCCTGTCGGAAGCCTATCCGGACCTGAAGGCGAACGAAAACTTCATGAAGCTGCAGACCGAGCTCGCCGATCTGGAAAACAAGATCGCTGCCGCCCGCCGCTTCTTCAACAATG
>CBDUFA010000016.1:0-11176 GCA_965366295.1 uncultured Hyphobacterium sp. | reverse complement strand
TTTTCCGATTCCCGCGCGGCAAATGCCTTGGCCAGCTTCGCCGCCGCGGCGGGCGTTTTCGCCGTCACCAGAACCCCGGACGTATCCCGGTCGAGCCGGTGCACCAGTTTCGGCTTCTGCTCGCCCTTGCCGAAAGCGGCCAGCAGACCATCGACATGACGCGTGGTTTTCGATCCGCCCTGAACGGCGAGGCCCGGCGGCTTGTTGAAGGCCAGCACCTCGTCGTCTTCATGGATCACCAGCGAGCGGATGAAATCCGCATCCTCGCGGCTGATCGACGGCTCGGGCTTGCGGTCCTCGGGTTCCGGCAGCGGCGGAATGCGGATTTCCATGCCGGCCTCAACGCGCGTATCCGCCTTGGCGCGGCCGCCATCAACGCGGATCTCGCCCTTGCGCAGCGCCTTCTGCAGGCGGCCATTGGGCACGTGCGGAAACTTCCGCTTGAACCATTTGTCGAGCCGCGCCCCGGCCTCACCCGGTTCCACCGTCAGGGTCTGGACACCGCTCATGCGAACACTCTCCGCGCCAGCAGCATGCCGACGAACAATGCAAGGATGGACAGCACGACCGATCCCGAAATGTAGATCCCGGCATCCACCCATTGCCGGCGGTCGATCATCACCACCGCGTCCAGCGAGAACGCGGAGAACGTCGTGAACCCGCCCAGCGCGCCCACGGCGAAGAACGCCCGCAATTCATTGGCATCGGCGCGTCCGGCCTGCGCCAGCCAGCCGATGAAGCCGCCCATCAACAAGCCGCCGATCACATTCACCGCGAACGTGCCATAGGGCCAGTCCGGCCCGATCACGCGCAGGAAGAACTGCCCGGTCAAATGCCGGCTGACAGCGCCGAGCGCGCCACCTGTTGCGATGAGAAGAAGGTTGGTCATTCTTGCGGGAAATATGGGAGTTGGCGGTCGGGCGCAAGAGACCAGGTTTTTGATTGCCAGCCCTATCGCGCTTGGGTAGCAATGTGTCATGGCACTGATCGAAGCTAACCGCAGACTGGCCAATCTTGTCGGAAGGAGTTGGTCGCCTTTCGGTAGAGCGGGCCCATTGACCGGAGCGGACGCTTACGGTTCCGGCGCTCATTGGCTTTTCTGGGTTATTGGTCTGGTCGGCTTTATAGCGGTGATTGTATCTGTGCTGCCTTCGGCCGGACACTTGGATCGTTCGAATCTATACGCGGCCTTGCTTGTCTTGGGTGCCATTGCGCTGACCGTTGATGAGTATCGCATGCATTGCTGGAGGATTCAGCGCCTTCACGATATCGGAGAGACCTCTTGGGCGGCCTACGTCAGGCGCTTGCCCGTCTGGCTATTTGCATTTGGAATTCTGGGCATTTTCGCGTGGTTCTTGTTATCGGCTCCCGAACCGCTGAATGCTGGCGTGGAAACTGCACAGCAATTCGTTCTCGTTGTATTACTGAGCGTGGGCATTACGCTTCCGGTGATCGCGTTTGTTGTCGGGTCAGTATTCTACCGCCGCATTCTCAAACCATTTAACGCGCATCTCGCGACGACCCCCGGCGAACCAGGTCCAAACCAATACGGTCCTCCGTCCGCTTCCTGACCCATGCATTTTTGCATAGCGGTCATGGCGAGCACGCAATTGTGCATCCAAAAGAAGCGCTTAAATCATCTCCTGTCTGACGGCCTCCCCCGTCAGACCAATAATAACAAGGAGATGAAAAATGGATCGATTGAGCGCAACCCTCACCGCATTTGTTCAGGTCGGACTCGTGATCGTGGTCTTCAGCGGCGTTGTCGCGGCCATCGCACCGACCCTGGCCTAGACATGATGAAACGGGGAGCCCAGCGGCTCCCCGTTTTGCATTTCACCTAGCTGGCCGGCCTGGCCCGGAAAGTCAGAAGCAGCAGCAATAGCGTCGCCGCAATCACGATCAGCGAGGCGATCCCGGCGATCATGCCGAATTGCGGCGTGGCATTGCCGCCATAGAGCTGGAACAGCGCATAGACCATGATGGCCGCGCCCAACTGATGCAGGCCGAGCTGGATCCAGGCCAGCAGGCCGGACCCGATACCCCAGACCCGATTGACGATCGCCCACAGGATCGACAGCACGCCGCCGAGCAGCATGATGTGCGCATGCGTCGGCAATTGTCCGTGATCCTGACTGCGGCCCATATGCTCGCCGAGCAGCATGCCGCCGAGCAGCCACAGCAAGCCGATTGTCAGATAAATACGGTCAACTTTCATGGAAACCTCCCCTGTCTCCGGAGCAGGTGTCCTAGAGCTGTTTGAAGCCCCTCACAATTGGAATCTAGGGCGTGACGGTCCTGACCGCGTAGTATTCCTGGCGCCACAACTGGTACAATAACCAAGCCGGGACCCCGGTTGTTTCGCGCAAATAATGGGCTTGCGAGGCATGGATATGCCAGGCCCGCGTTTTCAACGCCGCATCGACATTGAGCGCGAAACTCGGGTCGGGCTGCAGATCGGCGACGCGCGCATAACGCTCCCCGCCAAAGCGCCGCGTGCCCGGCCGCGAGACCAGCGTGTAGGCCAGTGTCACGGGCTCGCCGCGGCGGCGGGCATATTGTTCCGTTGCCGACAGCGCCGCGCGTCCCATCGCCATGTGATCGGGGTGCAGCGACACGCCGCTCGGCGGATGGAAAGTCACCACGGCATCAGGTTCGAGCCGCTCAAGCTCTTCGAGGACGCGGGCCGCCAGCTGGGCGTCGCTCACCGCGTCCGGCACACCGCCATCGGGCAGGCCGAGGACGATTTGCTCGTCGAGCCCCAGCGCATAGCCATGCCGGCGCAGCTCGCCTTCGCGGACCACGCCGAGATGGGCCTGGTCGACGATTTCGGGAAACTGCGTGCCCGCCTCGCCACGGGTGGCCGTGATGGTGGCCACGAATGCCCCTTCATCCACCGCCCGGCTGATCAGCTCGGTCGCGGTGATCTCGTCGTCGGGGTGCGCAAAGACCAGGACAATCCGCCGGGCATTCAGCGCTTCGGTGACGCTGTTGGCGACCGGCACGTCCGGCTCGGCAAACAGCGAGCGCCCGTACCAGAGCGCGGCCTGAGAGCCGATCAGCACGGTGATGGCCAGGACGATCAGCCCGAATACAAGACGCCTGATCATAAATTTCCTCTCCGTTTCACCCTGATTTCCCGCCAGCGGGCCAGCCGCTCGCCAATCGCCGCCTCGCGCCCGCGGTCCGTGGGCTCGTAGAAGACCGGCCGGTCCTTCATGGCCTCCGGGAAATAGTCCTGACCGGACACGCCGCCCTCGGCATTGTGGTCATACTCGTAACCGTCGCCATAGCCCTCATTCTTCATCAGACGCGTGGGAGCGTTCAGGATATGCTTGGGCGGCGCAAGGCTGCCGGTTTCGCTCGCGGCCTTCCTGGCGGCCTTGTAGGCCGAATAAACCGCATTTGACTTCGGCGCGCAGGCGAGATGCACAACAGCCTGCGCCAGCGCCAGCTCGCCTTCGGGTGATCCGAGGAAATCATAGGTCTCCTTGGCGGCCAGTGCAGCATGGATCGCCGTCGGATCGGCCAGACCGATATCCTCGTTCGCCATCCGCACGATCCGGCGAGCGAGGAATAACGGGTCCTCCCCGCCTTCCAGCATGCGGGCCAGCCAGTAGAGCGCCGCATCCGGATCGGAACCGCGCACCGATTTGTGCAGGGCGGAGATCAGATTGTAATGCTCGTCGCGGTCCCGGTCATAGACCGGTGCGCGGCGCTGCAGATAGGTGGACAGGTCCGCCGGGGTCAAAGGCTCAGCCCGGTCCAGCGAGAAGAGCTCCTCCACCAGGTTCAGCAGGTACCGCCCGTCCCCATTCGCCAAGGCGAGCAGGGCTGTCCGCGCTTCGGGCGTGACCGGCAGTTCGCGGCCCAGCTCGGCTTCTGCCCGCTGAACCAGCAATTCGAGACTGTCGGCCTCCAGCCGTTTCAGCACCAGCACCTGCGCACGCGACAAAAGGGCGGCGTTGAGCTCGAAGCTGGGATTTTCGGTGGTCGCGCCGACCAGCGTGATCACGCCCGCCTCCACGACCGGCAGGAAGCCATCCTGCTGGGCGCGGTTGAAGCGGTGGATCTCGTCAACGAAGAGCAGCGTGCCGCGGCCGGCCTGCCGGCGCGCCCGCGCGCGGTCGAACGCCTTCTTGAGGTCGGCCACCCCGGAGAACACGGCCGAGAGCGGTTCGAACTCCAGGCCTGATTCGTCGGCCAGCAGCCGGGCAATCGTCGTCTTGCCGACGCCCGGCGGACCCCAGAGGATGATCGAGGCGAACCGCTTCTGCTTTCGCATGCGGGCAATCGGCCCCTCGCCTTTCAGCAAATGGTCCTGTCCCACCACCTCGTCGAGCGATTGCGGCCGCAGCCGGTCCGCCAGCGGACGCGGCGCTTCTTCCTCGAGACCGGCAGCTTCAAACAGTGAGCTCATGGGTGTTTTCTAGTCAATTTCGTCGTCTTGGCGAAGGCCGGTAACAGAGAATCCGGAGGTTACAAGTTGCATGTCCGCCCCCTTGCCTTATCAATTCGGGCACTCAATCGGGGGAAATGATGATCCGGAAATTTGTGTTTGCGTTCGGCTCGCTCGCTTTTTGCGCGCCAGCCATGCCCCAGAATGTGCCGATTTGGAGCCTTGCCGAGCCTGCTCGCGAACAGCAAACAACGGATCCCCACGAATTCCCGATCGTTCGAATCAATGATCAGGCCTTTGCCGAACGGACTGGCCGGACCGTGGCCCTGGATCTGCCAGAGGCCGGATCGCTGTCGATGCGGATCGTTGAGACAGCGTCGGTCAGTTCGGGCGGCCATTTGCTGGTCGCTCGCGAAGTTGATGGCGACGGAACGCTCTACCTTTCCCGCGGGCTGAATGCCGTCTTCGGCACGCTGGTCGTGAACAATCAGACCTGGCAGATCGAAGGATTGCCTGGACAGGACATCACCTTGCGGCTCGCACCGCCGGCAGAATCCGGAACAGACGGGATATCTGCACCGGCCGAGGCCGGCCGGCCCGCCATTTCCGCCCCGCAGGCCGGAAATGGCGTGATCGATATATTCTACGCGTATGACCAGTCCATGATCGACCAGTATGGCTGGGGACTGGTTGACCTGGCTGCAGCAGATGTCGGGCGTCTGACGACCGCATTCGAGAATTCCGACGTCGCCCTGTCCGCTTCGATCACCGATATGGGCTTTGTTGATCTCGCCGCCGAACGCGGCGGATTCACCCTGTTGTCCGAGATCTTCGATCTGACCAACGGGTTCGAGACCACCGGCACACAGGTCGACCGGCTGGGCGCGGACATCTATTCCATTAACCGGGTCCAGGTGCCGGGTCGGGATACATTCTGCGGCGTCGCGCTGGTGCTTGATCCCACGCGCGAATACGACATCGCCCCGCAATACAATGTCTGTCACAACGGCAATGTGCTGGCCCATGAAACCGGGCACAATCTGGGCCTGGCGCACGGCCTTGAGACGGATGGAACCGCTGGACTTCCGGTGGATTGGGCCCGGGGCTATGTCATCAGCGATGATTTTGCACTCGGGGGCATATACGGCTCCCTGATGTCCTACGGACAGGCAGGGTATCTCGAATTTTCCGACGCCACGCGCCCCTGCCCGGAACGCGGCAGTGTCTGCGGCGTGCCGGTGGGTGAAGAAAATGCCGCGGACGCATCCCGCGCGCTTCGCGAATACAGCGTGGCCGGCAATCGCCAGACAGCCACGCCGCTGCGTCGCATGCGCTCCGCAGTCCTGCCGACCAGCCGCTTTGTCCGGACCGGACAGCCGGCAACCGTGTTCATGACCGTCATCAATCCCAACGATGTGACGGCTGAAGGCTGCCGGATTTCGCATCATGGTCCCGACCGTGGCAGCTTCACCTATCAGCGCACGGACCCGGCCACGAACCTGGCTGTCGGCGATGCGAATACGCCCGTCGATATTCCGGCCCGGGGTTTCCAGACCTTCGTGCTATCGCTGACGCCTTCATCGGACGTTTCGGGTGTGACGTTTGCGCCGTTTGCATCCTGCGCAAACACGCCGATGGCCGAGGTGACGCCCGGCCTGAATACCGTCAATCTCGGCGCGTCCCACGTGGACGGTCCGGACCTGGTCGCGCTCGCAGCCACCATCAATGGCAATGGGATCGTGGACGTACCCGCGGGCCGGCGCGGCGTGTTCTCGGTCGCGACGGCAAATGTGGGAGGTGGCGGCGATGTGACGGTCAGCGCCCGTTCGCTGGACCCGGCCCTGCCGGCGACCGGAGAGGTTTGCCAGACCAATCAGTCCGGTGCCTGTATGGCCCCGCCAGCCGAAAGCATTACGGTCAATGTCGGCGCGAACGCCACGCCGACCTTTGGCGTGTTCATCCGCACAGCCTATCCGACGCCCTTTGTTTCGCGTCACCGTTTCCAGGTCCAGATGGAAGTCGATGGCAGCATTCGCGGATCCACATCCGTGGCTGTTCGCGACGAGGCGGGACTGGTCGTGCCCGAGGTCAGCGGGTTTTCGGCGACGCTGGAGGCCACGAAGACCACCAGTGGCTCATTCGCCGATCATCTGACCGGCTATGCCGCCTCGTTCGAAATCGTCAGCCAGCCCACGCTGGGAACGGTCACGCTGGACGCCGCATCCGGGGAATACGTCTACAGCGCGCCAAATGTGGGCGGCTCTGACAGTTTCACCTACCGGGCCGTCAATTCGGCCGGTGCTTCGGCGGAAGCCACGGTGGACCTGACCATTACCGCCCTGCCCTTGCCCGAAATGTCCAGCTTCTCGCAAGCCGACGACATAGACGGCACCTATCGCGTCGATCTAGATGATTTCGCGACCGGTGATATCGATCGCTTCGTTCTGACGACGCCGCCAGCCTCGCCCTACACGTTCGACGAGATCAGCGGCCTATTGGAGATCGACCTTCCCGATACCGGCACACAAGTGACCTTCGGTTTTGCCGCCGAGAATGTATCCGGCCCCAGCGCACCGGCGACAGGAACGGTCGAGATGGAGGCGTTTACCAACTGCATGCCTGACCGCCCGACCCACAGCCGCATGCTGCGCCGCATCGCGGCCTATACGGGCGATGCGACCGGCACGGTTTCGCTCGATGAAGCGGCCGCATTGATCGAACATCTTTGCCTGAACGTGACGGAGCGCCTGGATTTCATCGTGAATGGTGAAAACGGCGATGGCTCTCTCGGCCTCGGCATCTTCCCGGAACAGAACCGCGGCCCGATACCGTATTATGTGGTGAATTATCGCGGCCCGAACGTGCCCAACTTCACATCCTTCCAGCTCTGCAAGATTGAAGGCGAGGCCATCATGCGCGAATGTGAGACCTATACGCGCTAGGAGGCACGCACCATGAAGAAAGCGGTTGCACCCTATCTGAGCGTGCGCGATGGCGGCGCAGCGATCGAATTCTACGAGAAGGCCTTCGGGGCCGAGACGCTCGAGCGGTTCGAGCACGAGGGCAAGCTGGGCCATGCTACGATGCGCATCAATGACCATGTGCTGATGCTGGCCGATGAGTTCCCCGAGATGGAGGATGTCATCGGCAATGTCGCCCCGCCCACACTGGATGGACGCACCACTTTCACCATCAATCTGACCGTCGACAATGCCGAGGCCTGGTTCGATCGCGCCATCGCGGCCGGGTGCACATCGCTTCGCCCCGTGACGCAGGAATTCTTCGGCCGCCACGGCAAGCTGCGCGACCCGTTCGGCCATGTCTGGAGCGTGGTGACGCTTAACGAGGATCGCCAGGGCTAGAGCTGGAGCGTGGCTTCCTGGCGGCGGCCGCGGCGTTCGATCGCTATCGGCCAGGACTTGAGATCGTCCCGGTCCTGGATCAGGGCCTCGACATCGCCAATCTCCTCAATCCGCGTGCCGAGCAGTTCCAGGACGCGGTCACCGGGGCGGAAGCCGAAATAGTCCGCCGCGGACCCGCGCTGCACGTTCAACACCACCACGCCGCGGGCGAAGGGATCGAACCCCACCTCTTCATTGAAGGCCGGCGACAATTCCACCAGCTCCATGCCGGCGAGCGGATTGCGGCCCTCGATCAGCTGGCGGGCCGGCTCGGTCGTGCCCGGTGCGACATGGACCGGCACCGTGACCTCGCGCTGTTCGCCATTGCGGATCACCGTGAAATCGGCGGCCTCGCCGACCGGGCGGATGGCATAGCGGAACCGCGCGCCCGGCTCGTCATTCACATCGACCCCGTCAATCGCCAGGATGATGTCACCCTGCTCGAGCCCGGCCTCGTCCGCCGCCGCGCCGGGATAGATATCAGCCACCATGGCGCCGCGCGGCCGGTCCAGGCCAAGCGAGGCGGCAATATCGCCGGTCACCGTCTGCAGCCGCGCACCCAGCCAGGGCTGTACCAGCTCGCCTTCGGTCAGCGCGGCATCCACAACGCGCCGGACCATTTCCACCGGAATCGCAAACCCGATCCCGTTCGAACCGCCCGAGCGCGAATAGATCGCCGAGTTCACGCCGATCAGCGCCCCGTCCATATTGATCAGCGCCCCACCGGAATTGCCCGGATTGATGGCTGCGTCGGTCTGGATGAAGAAGGCAAAATCGGTAATGCCGACTTCCGTGCGCGCCAGCGCCGAGACGATGCCCGACGTCACGGTCTGGCCGACCCCGAACGGGTTGCCGATCGCCAGCACGAGATCGCCGACTTCGGCCTGTCCCGGCTGCGCCATGGGCAGGGCCGGCAGCGGGTCATCGGTTTCGACCCGGAGCACTGCCAAGTCGGTATCCTCGTCAGCCAGCAGGACTTCCGCATCGAACTCGCGGCGGTCATGCAGGACGACGCGCAACTGGTCCGCGCCTTCAACGACGTGGTTGTTGGTGACGATGACGCCGGTGGAATCAACGATCACGCCGGAGCCGAGCGAGCCCTGCTGTTGCGGGCCCTGCTGTCCGAAGAAGCGTTCGAAGAACGGGTCCATCCGGCGCTGCACGGTCCGCGTCGAGTAGACATTGACCACGGCCGGTGCGGCTTCGCGGACAATCGGCGCGAATGACAGCTGCATCTGCGCCTGGCTTCCCGGCACTTCCCGGAAATCATCGGTCGTCAGCGAGACCGCTTCCTGGGGCGGTGGTGCCGTTGTTTCAGCGTACTCATCCTGTGCCTGGCAGGCAGACGTGAACAGCGCGGCGACCGTCAGAAAGGAAAGCGCGAAACGGGTCATCTCGTTACTCCAACCGGATTACGGGACATACATAGGAAAAAGGCGGCTTCCATGAAAGAAGCCGCCTTCATCTGAATTCGCAGTGAATTGAAGATTACTCTTCAGCAAACTCTTCCATTTCGGCCATCCGGGCGCGGTCGCCGGCGCCGCGGGCTTCCGGGTCGCGGTCCACCAGCTCGATCACGGCCAGCGGTGCATTGTCACCGTGACGGAACCCGGCCTTGAGCACGCGGGTATAGCCGCCATTGCGCTCGGAATAACGCGGACCGAGGGTTTCAAACAGCTTGCCGACTTGCTCGACATTGCGGACCTTCGAAATCGCCTGACGGCGGGCATGCAGATCACCGCGCTTGGCGAGCGTGATCAGCTTGTCCATGAAAGGCTTCAATTCCTTGGCCTTGGGCAGAGTCGTGACGATCTGCTCATGCTCGATGAGCGAAGCCGCCATGTTGGCGAACATGGCCTTGCGGTGCGAAGTGGTGCGACCGAGCTTGCGGTGTGCGATGCCGTGGCGCATGGCAGTATCTCCAAAAGAGCCGGATCAGAGGGGCTTCACAGCCGCCCGGATCAGACGTTTTCCTCATATTTCTTGGCGAGATCTTCGATGTTCTCCGGCGGCCAGTTCGGCGCTTCCATGCCCAGGTGCAGACCCATCTGGGCGAGAACTTCCTTGATCTCGTTGAGCGATTTGCGGCCGAAATTCGGGGTCCGCAGCATTTCGGCTTCGGACTTCTGAATCAGGTCGCCGATATAGACGATGTTGTCGTTCTTCAGGCAGTTGGCCGAGCGGACCGACAATTCCAGCTCGTCGACCTTCTTCAGAAGCGCCGGGTTGAAGTCCAGCTCCGGACGATCGTCCTCGGCCGGGCGGGCCTCGACGGCTTCCTCGAAGTTGATGAAGATCTGGAACTGGTCCTGCAGGATGCGCGCGGCAAAGGCGACGGCATCTTCCGGCGTGACCGTACCATCGGTCTCGATGTCCAGGATCAGCTTGTCATAGTCGAGCACCTGGCCTTCGCGTGTGTTTTCCACGCGGTAGGCCACGCGCTTCACCGGGCTGTAGAGCGAGTCGATCGCGATCAGGCCGATCGGCGCATCTTCCGGACGGTTGCGCTCGGCCGGGACATAGCCCTTGCCGCTGTCGACCGTCAGCGTGAAGCGGATTTCCGCACCCTCGTCGAGCGTGCAGATGACGTGATCCTTGTTCACGATCTCGACGTCGGCGGTTTCCTCGATGTCGGCAGCCGTCACTTCGCCCGGACCGGACTTCTTCAGGACCACGCGCTTTTCGCCTTCGGAATGCACGCGCAGCGCGACACCCTTCAGGTTCAGCACGATGTCGGTGACGTCTTCACGCACACCCGGGATGGACGAGAACTCGTGCACCACGCCGTCGATCTGCACCGACGTGATGGCCGCGCCTTGCAGCGAGGACAAGAGCACGCGGCGCAGCGCATTGCCGAGCGTCATGCCGAAGCCGCGCTCGAGCGGCTCCGCGATAATGACGGCGCTGCGTTCCGGATCATGACCCGGCTTCACTTCCGGCTTCATCGGACGAATGAGTTCTTGCCAGTTCTTCTCGATCACGGGTGAAACCCCTTTCCTCGCGCGCCAGACCGGTCACCCGGTGGCGCGAATCTCAAATGCTCCGGCCCCTTGCGGGACTGGAATTAGACCCGGCGCCGTTTCGGCGGCCGGCAACCATTGTGCGGGATCGGCGTGACATCACGGATCGACGTGATGGTCAGACCGGCCGCTTGCAGAGCGCGAAGCGCCGATTCGCGGCCCGAACCCGGACCGGAAACGTTGACTTCCAGCGTCTTCATGCCGTGATCCATCGCCTTCTTGGCGGCTTCTTCCGCAGCGATCTGCGCGGCATACGGGGTCGACTTGCGCGAACCCTTGAAGCCGTTCGCGCCGGCGGTCGACCAGGAGATCGTGTTGCCTTGCGCGTCGGTGATGGTGATCTGCGTGTTGTTGAA
>CBDUFA010000015.1:0-11320 GCA_965366295.1 uncultured Hyphobacterium sp. | reverse complement strand
CGTCGACCGGGTGCAGGACGTCGGCTCCACCGGAAGCCCCGAGCAGCGCCGCGATCTCGCCCGCCGCCGCATTGGCTTGCCTGGCCAGGTCGAGCCACAGATCTCCGTCCAGCCAGGCCAGCATCTGTGCAGCGATATAACGCGCTTTCGGACCCATATGCCCGGAGCGTTTCTGTCGGGCATGCAACTCGCCGAGCCGCTCGCGAATGTCGCCGAAAAGCAGGATGGCCTCCGCTCCGAGCGCGCCATTCTTTGTCGCTCCGAGGCAAAGGATGTCGGCACCAGCCTTCCAGCTCAGCGCGGCCGGCGTGGCGTTCAGCGAAGCCAGTGCATTGGCAAAGCGGGCACCGTCGAAATGCACACCGAGATGTTTGGCTTTCGCCGGCCCCGTCAATGCCTCGAGTTCGGCGACCGTATAGGCACAGCCCGACTCGTTGAGATTGGAAATCGACAGGGCACGCGGTGGCGGTGTGTGTACGAAATCCTGCGGCCACTCGGCCAGGGCCTGTTCGAGCGCAGGCGGATCGATCTTGGCATGGGCGCCCGGCAAGGGCAGCAATTTGCCGCCACCGGTGAAAAATTCCGGCGCCCCGCGCTCATCACGGTGAATGTGCGCTTCGTCATGACAAAGAATGACACCGTGCGGCGGACAAAGCACGGACAGGGCGAGTGCATTGGACGCCGTGCCGCTGGTCGTGAGCACAAGGTCCAGTTCGGTTTCGAACAGGCTCGACAGGTGGTCGCGCAACTGCGCGGTTATCGCGTCATTGCCATAGCTGGCGGCATAGCCGTCATTGGCGCGCGACAACGCCTGAAGGATTGCCGGGTGGGCTGGAGCAGTGGTGTCGGACAGAAAATTCATCCCGCCGGAAGGTCAGCAATTTCCGCGTCCGGTCAATCCCCGAATGCCGGATCGCGGCTGGAAGGCGGTAGCGTTTCCCGGATGGAATCGGCGTTCGACAGCGCAGAGCGGCTGGTGCTGTCATCCAGCGTGGCTTCGCCGGCCAAGGCGTGGCCGCCCTGGCCGAACATGGCGCGAATGGCACCGATATCCATGGCATAGAAACTCGATGCGGTGTCGTCGCTGGCCACCATCACCGAATGCTGCCCGGCGCCTTCAGGGCAAACGCCGGTTCGCGCGAAAGCTTCCGGGTCGCCGGGACACTGGATGCCTCTCAGCACAGACAGTGTTCCGGGGCTGAGCGTATAGGCGTCTGGGCCCGCAGGCGCCGTCTCCGCCATGTCCGTGGACCGCGCGGATACATCGGCTTGTGTATTGCCTGGGTTTGATTCCGGCGGCGCCGGCGGTTGTGAATCCGGAACTGATGCCACCGGCCTTTCGGCTGCTTCCGGTTCACTGGATGCAGGTTCTGGCTCCGAAACGGGTTCAGGTTCGGGAACGTCTTCGGGTATGGGTTCGACGAAAATCGACAGCTCGATCGGGCGCGTCGGTAAGCGAGTCTCGCCAGCGGGCCAGTTCATGGCCAGAAAAACCAGCGCGGCATGCCCTGACACTGCCAGACCGCCCGCTGTCCAGCGTGATGCAGGCGTCGCGTCGGCGAATGCCAGGCAAGCGGACGTGAATTTACGAAGCTGCAAACGCCTGCCCCGATCTTGTCATCAACCCCGCCGCGTAATGCTTATCGCACGACGGCAGCGCTGGCGACCCTATCGGGACAGGTTCTGAGCCCTATTTCTGGATTTTTCCGGCTTTGCGGCGCGCATCGTAGTGCGCGGCAACGGAAACGCCGCCCGTCCTGGCGAGCACGCCGAAGGTGCGGACATTCGTCAGCTTTGCGGGAGAGGCAGTCTTGCGGATGATGGTCATGGCAAAATTCCCTGATCTATCGGGCCGGAGCCGAAACGGGCGCCGGCGCGCCATTGATGTCCCCCTGTTCGGCCATAGGCAGCATGAGGCTGGATGACGAATTGCTCTGGCTGAGCATGACCGACACAACAAGTACGCTGGCAGCAAGAATGAGGCCGGTGATCGCCCCTGCGCTGGTGGAACCTGGTTTGGCCATCCGTCATCTCCCCTTTTGCCGACGAACAGCTTTACTCTCGGTGGACCAGAGGGCGGGCAGAGGGCCAATTCGGGCCAAAGTCAAGAAAGTCAGGGCGATGTGTGGGCAAATGCGGCGAAAACGGGGCGCAGCGCTTGGCCGTTGCCAGCGAGACAGCTAGGTTTGCGCGAAATTCAGCTTGGCGAGACATCCATGACATTCCAGCAATCCGACGCGCTTTCGCGTGTCCAGCCTTCCGCCACACTGGCCGTCACCCAGAAGGCCCGCGAGATGAAAGCCCGTGGCGCGGATGTGATCTCGCTGGGGGCCGGCGAACCGGACTTCGATACGCCCGATCATATCAAGGATGCGGCCATCGAAGCGATCCGCGCCGGCAAGACCAAGTACACGGCGGTCGACGGCATTCCCGAGCTCAAGGACGCCATTTGTACGAAGTTCGAGCGCGAGAACGGCCTGGAATACACGCCAGCGCAGGTATCTGTTGCACCCGGCGGAAAGCCCGTCATCTACAATGCGTTGGTGGCCACCCTCAATCCGGGCGATGAAGTCGTGTTCCCGGCACCCTACTGGGTGTCCTATCCCGAAATGGTGCGCCTGTGCGGGGGAAAACCGGTGGCAATCCGGGCCGGACTCGAGACCGGATTCAAGATCACGCCCGAGCAACTCGATGCGGCGATTACGCCGAAAACCAAATGGTTGATCTTCAACTCGCCATCAAATCCGACCGGTGCCGGCTACACGTTCGAGGAAATCAAGGCGTTGACCGACGTCCTGCTGCGCCATCCGCATGTGATGGTCATGACCGACGACATGTATGAGCACATTGTCTACGACGGCTATGAGTTCGCGACGATCGCCCAGGTCGAGCCGGCCTTGTATCCGCGCACCCTGACCACGAATGGCGTTTCTAAAGCCTTCTCGATGACCGGTTGGCGGATCGGGTATGCGGGCGGGTCGGAACCCCTGATTACCGCGATGCGCAAGGTCATGTCGCAGACAACGTCCAATCCCTGCTCGATCAGCCAATGGGCGGCCCGGGCCGCACTCGAAGGTCCGATGGATTTCCTGGAAGAACGCAATGCTGCGTTCAAACGGCGCCGGGACCGCATGCTGACGGATATCTCCGCAGCCGACGGGCTGAATGCCCCGACGCCGGAGGGCGCCTTCTATATTTTCGCGGACTGCTCCGGCTGGATCGGCAAGCGGGCCGGAGACACCGTTATAGAGACCGATATCGATGCCTGCAATTTGCTCCTCGAAGCGGAGGGCGTTGCGGTCGTGCCAGGCACGGCGTTCGGCGGGGCCCCCGGTTTCCGCATTTCATATGCCACGGACGACAATTCACTGATCGAGGCGGGGCAGAGGATTCGCCGATTTGCGAGCTCACTCGTATAGTCAAAATCAATCCCTGCGAAGGGTATTAGTTATTTGATTTATGATTTGGCGCATTGAACAATGCAGGTCAGCAAATCACATGGCGTACACGCCACCGGAAAGGAGCAAACAATGACTGTATCGATGGGTATGGACCAGACGAAGCGGGAAACCATGGCAACCGCCGTGACAGCGGTGCTGGCTGACACCTACGCGTTGTATTTCAAGACGCACGCCTATCACTGGAACGTCACCGGCCCGCGTTTCCACGATCTGCATATGCTGTTTGAAACCCAGTATAATGAAATGTGGACCGCGACCGACGAAATCGCCGAACGCGTCCGCGCACTGGGGATCAAGGCACCGATGTCCTATGGCGAGATGGACAAGCACGCAAAGGTGAAGTCCGAGGCAGCCAAGACCGATGCCAATGAGATGATTGCCGACCTGCTTGCCGGTCACGAGCAAGTTGCATCGACGATCCGCTCTGCACTCGAGCAGGCCGGCGAACTCGGGGATGAGGCCACGGCCGATGTATTGACGCCGCGGCTGACAGCACACGAGAAAATGGGCTGGATGCTGCGCTCGACGCTCGGCTGAACCTCGCAGACAGCACATCGAACAAAAAATAACCCCGGCCTGTTGGCCGGGGTTTTTTCACGCGAGTGAAAATAGAAGCGCCGGGCCCTAGGGGAGGGAAAGGGTCCCGGCGCTATGTGCATACAATGTCGGGGAGGAGACAGTATGCAAACTCAGAAGGGGAACGTGTGTGGCTGGCGCCTCGTTCGGGCGGGGATATGATCGATCGCCGCCGCGATGAAAAGCCATAATGTCGAATACCGGATATGCAGATTTGCAGATCTGAAGTAATCGCCGGCAAGGTCTTGAGGAATTTCAGCTTTCCCAGCGCTTTGCTTCGGCGATAAGGAAGTCGCGGAACACGGTTATTCGGCTGGAGCCGCGTAGCTCCTCCGGATAGACGAAGTAAACCTCGAATACCGGGCCCTCGATATCGGGCAGGATTCGCACCAGCTTGTCATTCTCCCGGGCGACATAGTCCGGCAGGCTGGCAATACCCAGCCCGGCTTCGGCCGCTTTCATGACCGCATTGATGGTATTGGCTTCGACAATCGCCGGCCGGGGCGGCGCGCCGGGCTCCCGGCCCAGCCGCGTGGCCCAGTCCAGATTTGGTATCGGCGCGAGCGATGGAGGGCCGTATTGCACGATGGCATGGTCATCGAGCTCCTCCGCTGTATTCGGCGCGCCACAACGCTGCAAATAGGCCCGGCTGGCATAGAGGTGCTGCGGAACCTGCATCAGCTTGCGCTGGATCAGGTCGTTCTGTGTCGACGGCCAGGGGCGGATGGCACATTCCGCCTCCAGGTTGGCGACGTCCAGCTCATGATCGTCGAGCATCAGCCGGATACGAATATCCGGATAGGCCGTATTGAAGGCGGCCAGCCGCGGCGCCAGCCAGATCGCCCCGAGGGCTGGTGGGGCCGTCACTCGCAGATCGCCGGAGGGCTTGTCACGGGAATCCGCGACCATGGCTTCGGCGAGCGCGACCTTGGCCGAGATGTCGTGCGCGGCGCGATAGAGCAGTTTTCCCGGTTCGGTCAGGAGCAAGCCGCGCGCATGCCGATGGAACAATTTGATCCCGAGCTGCTCTTCCAGAGCCGTGATCTGCCGGCTGAGTGCCGATTGGGACAGGCCAAGCGTATCGGCCGCAGCGGTCAGCGATCCGGCCTCTGCCGCGGCATGAAATGATTTCAGCTTGTCCCAGTCCATCGCGCTGGGTCTAACGGTTCACGGCGGACATGCCGGTTTCATTGTAGCGCGCACCCTGAACCTGGTCGGCAAGCGAATTCAATCGCTCGATTTGGGCCGCGGACAACGCCACATTGGCCGCGCCGAGATTGGATTTGAGATTGGCAAGCTTGGTTGTGCCCGGAATCGCCACGATATTGTCGCCGCGTCCCAATACCCAGGCGAGGGCAACCTGGCCCGGCGTTGCGCCAAGTGCTTCCCCGACAGATTTGACCTCGTCGACAAGGGCGAGATTGGCTTCATAAGCACCATCGGCGAAACGGGGCTGCATGGCCGCCTGGCGGTATTCGCCTTCGCCCGAGGGTTTGTTCTCGCGTGTCAGAGCGCCGGTCAGCAATCCGCGCCCCAGTGGCGAGTAGGCGACCAGCGTGGCGCCAATCTCGTTGAGAACGGGCAAGGTGGTGTCTTCCACGTCGCGGGAGAAAATCGAGTATTCGCTCTGGACCGCGGCAATCGGATGGACGGCATTGGCACGGCGAATCGTATCCGCCGAGGCTTCCGAAAGCCCGATCGCCCTGACTTTGCCCTCCGCGACCAACTCGCCCATGGCACCGACGGTCTCCTCGATCGGCACCTTCGGATCGACGCGGTGGAGGTAATACAGATCGATCACGTCGGTCTGCAGGTAGGCGAGTGAATTCTCGACGGCCCGCCGCATGTTTTCCGGCGTGCCGTCAATCGTGGTGCCGGTCGGCTTTCCGTCCTCGTCAAACAGGAATTTCGGGCCGAACTTGGTCGCGATCCGGACCTTGTCGCGCCGGTCCTTGAAGGCCTCGCCGAGCAGTTTTTCATTCGCGCCCATGCCGTACATTTCAGCCGTATCGAAATGATCGATGCCCAGCTCTATGGCTTCGTGGAGCAGCTTGATGCCAGCGGCCTGGTCGACCGGCGGACCATAGAAAGCCGAAAGCCCCATGCAGCCCAGCCCGATCGGAAAGACCGAAAAATCCTGAATCTTGCGCGCGTCCATCTATCCCTCCCGTTTGTAGATCAGCTTAGACGCGATAGCGCCGATTGGCACGTCCTCAATGAAAAAGCGGCCCCGGAAACCGAGGCCGCCTTTCCAGATGCCGCTGGATCCTAGTTCGAAACGTCGGATCCGGTGTCGTTTTCATCCTCATCTTCATCCATGTCGATGACGATATTCGTACTCTGGCGCTGCGGCCGGTCCGGCAGGTCAATCACCCGGACCTCACCGCCCTGACCGGATCGGATTTGACGTATCCGGCGTTCAATCACGAAATTCATCAGGATCCGCGCATTGTCCGGCATGGCGCCACAGAAGGAGGCATCGCGCGTCGTGCCATCCGTCGTTGTCGAAGTCTGGCTGATCGCCCCGCCGCAGCGAGAGGAGCCGTTGGTCATGTCGGCCAGTCCCCATTCATTCACCCGGGCCCGTACCGGCATGTCGCGTTCGATGAGCTCGGCGACGTCATCATTGGCGTAATTGAGCAGGTGCGCGCGCACATCGGTCTCGAAGTCCGGAAAGAAATAGGGCTGGGCAA
The DNA here is from genome assembly GCA_965366295.1 of uncultured Hyphobacterium sp. Classification (GTDB taxonomy): domain Bacteria; phylum Pseudomonadota; class Alphaproteobacteria; order Caulobacterales; family Maricaulaceae; genus Hyphobacterium. The sequence continues at coordinate 4,590 of CBDUFA010000015.1, read as the reverse complement.
AGCGATAGTGTTCGGAAATGTCGAGCCGCCGCGGTGTACTGTCGACGCCGCGCAGCGCATTGACGAACTCGCGCGCATTCGACTCCAGCTGTTGCCAGACCACGCTGCCTTCATAGGCCTCGTTGCGGATGCGCGGGCTGCCAATGCTGCCATTGAAGAAGCCGTAGATGACCCGCGGATCATCCCAGTAGCGATAGACAATGTTGAACTGGATATCATTCAGGCTCAGTGGCTGTCCCATCACCGTCAGGATCGGCGCTTCGTAGACACTCTGGTTGGTGCCGTACGCCTCCATGCGGTCGAGATCGTGATGCGGGTAGTTCAGAGCAATCTGCTCGACGATCGCGACGGTGTACAAATTGAGCCAGTAGGCCAGCTGCTCGTTTTCCGGCAGCGCATGGAAATTGACCTGGTCGGGCAGGGCTTCGAGCTCGGCCCGATAGTCCGCGATAACCTCGCGGTGGACATCCTCGAACAGGTGAAGAATGACGCGGTTGGCTTCGTAGCGGTAGCGGCTATCATTGCCGGTATAGACGCGCGTGCCCGTGAACACCGGCTCACCGCGGGCGGACCGCCGGTCCGACAGACCGACATTCAGCACGATCTCGCGCAGCATGTCGCTCCAGACCTGGTAATCGACGTCGAGTTGATTGTGCGACACCCGCTCCGGGTTGAACCGGTCGAAGCGGCCATCATCGGCCTCATCGGCAAAACTGGCCGGTGCCAGGACGATCCCGGCGCCGGCAATCGCGATTTTCACCAGTCGAAACATGTCGGTCCCTCGACTTCCGCTCGCGGTCACGCCTATCCCGCATGCCTATAACAGGCGCTTGCGACCGAATTAATTCAACGAAATGTTCAGTCCAGCCTATTCCTGCGCAGCCAGATAGCGCTCGGCTTCCAGTGCCGCCATGCAGCCCATGCCGGCGGCGGTTACCGCCTGGCGGAAGACATCATCGGTCACATCTCCGGCAGCAAACACGCCCGGTATCGACGTGGCCGTGGAATCCGGCTGCGTCACCAGGTAGCCGCCGGCCTTGGTCTCCAGCTTGTCGGTGAACAGCTCGGTTGCGGGCGCGTGCCCGATGGCAATGAAGACACCATCGGCAGGCCGTTCGCTGATCTCGCCGGTCTTCACATTCTTCAGGCGGACGCCGGTTACGCCCGGCGGATTGTCATCGCCGGTGATTTCCTCGAGCACGCTGTCCCAGATGATCTCCACCTTCGGATGCTTGAACAGCCGCTCCTGCATCACCTTTTCGGCGCGAAGCTCGTCGCGGCGGTGAACCAGCGTGACCTTGCTGGCGAAATTGGTCAGGAAGAGCGCTTCCTCGACCGCGGTATTGCCGCCGCCGATGACCACGACCTCCTTCTCGCGGTAGAAGAAGCCGTCGCTGGTCGCGCATGCCGAGACGCCGAAGCCCTGGAATTTCTGCTCTGAGTCCAGGCCGAGCCATTTGGCGCTTGCGCCGGTCGCAATGATCACGGAATCGGCGGTGTAGGTCGTTCCGCCGTCGCCCTTCAGCACGAAGGGGCGTTGCGACAGATCGACGTCCACGATGATGTCGCTGACGATCTCGGTGCCGACATGCTCGGCCTGGGCGCGCATCTGCTCCATCAGCCAGGGGCCCTGGATGACATCGGCAAAACCGGGATAATTCTCGACATCAGTCGTGATCGTCAGCTGTCCGCCAGGTTGAAGCCCCGCAATGAGCGTCGGTTTCAGCATGGCCCGCGCGGCATAGATCGCGGCCGTATACCCGGCCGCGCCGGATCCGATGATGACAACTTTGCTATGGCGGGTTTCGGACATGATGCGACTCGCTCGGGTTTCTCAAGACCCCGGCTTAGATAGTCACAGGCGCCTTGCCTACAACCCTATTCAGGAAATGCCTCGGCATATTGTGGAGAAAGCTGGCGCATGACCGCCGGGTCAAGTTCGCTGCCCGGCGTCAGGCCGAGCGAGTTGGCCTCTTCCGGGCTCACCTGGCCCGTCTCGATCAGGTGTGCAGCATAGATGTTGGCCGCGCGCCGGCCGGAGCCGCAATGCAGGACAATGTTTTCGCCTTCATTGAGGTTGAGCTGCAAAGTCAGGGCGGACGTCATCGAGGGGTTGAAGCCATCCGATCCGCCCACGCCGAACTGGACATAGGTTACGCCCGCGGCAAGCGCCGCTGCGGACTCGTTATAGGGCAATTCGGCAATTTCATCGTCGGGACGGATATTGATGACCACGGTACGGCCGGCATCTGCCCATGCCTGGATTTCTTCGGCACTGGGCTGTCCGGCCAGCCAGAGCCCATTGTGTTCGGCGGTCACCTGCGGCGGACCATCAGGCTCCTGCGAGCAAGCGGTCAACGTCAGCAGGATCACGAGTCCGGTCAGTATACGATTCATGTCTGGTCTCCCCCGGTCAGTTTGAATCTGTCCGCCAGAAGCATCGCGACACGGCGCGTCTCGTCAAGTTTTGGACCCGACCAGTCATCGATCTGGCCGAGGAAGGGCCGCAGAACATTGCGGGCTTCCAGCCCGGCATGGAGCAAACGGAACTTGCCCGGGTTTCCTTCGAGAGGAAGGCTGTAGACCGGCTTTCCCGTGAAGGCGGCCTCGGTCAACATGTTGGTGGAATCTTCCGTGACGAAGATCAGGTCTGCGGCTTCGAGGAAAGCAAAATAGGGATTGTCCCCCACACCATCGAACAGCCAGATATCACGGTCCTCCGTGGCCAGGGTGCGAAGCTTTTCTGTCAATGCGCCGGGTGTCCGGCGCGAGGCCGTGAGCATCAATGCGTATCCTTCGCGGCGCAGCCAGTGAACGCGGTCGATGATCGCGCCGATCACGGTATCGGTCATTCTAAGGCGCTTGTTGGGTCCCCCCAGCAGGATCGCCGCGCGCGGCCCGCGCATCTCACCGATCCGGCTGGCGAATTGCGACGCTGCTTGCGCAAGTCGTACTTCACTCATGCGGTTGGGTGAGCCCAGCATGGCGACCGCGTTGGGTCGGTTCAGCCGGTCATGTTCGGGCGCCACGATGGCATCGAATAGCCCGTATTGGCCGCGCGGGTCCTGGACGTAGACAAAGCGGGCATTTGCAAAGCTCTTCCGGTGGCGGCGCGCGAGTGCGATGGCCGGCCGGCCGCAGCCTATCCACACCGTCGGGTTGGCGGCGTCCGGCAGGGTGACATAGCCATCATCGCGGATCAGCACCCGGTCCATGCGCCCGCCGCATTCCGCTGCGAGCGCCTCTGCCAGCCCGATGGCCTGGTTTTCAACGCCGCGCCGGGCATCGGCCACTGCCCAGATTTCCGGTGTCTCTGTCATGCCAAAGGTCTGGCCGAAAGGCGCGTGTCCGGCAAGCCTGTTGACATGTAACGAAGTGGTTACATAATGAGGTATGCATGGCGCAGACGCGATATTCCAGGCGCTTGGACATCCGGTTCGCAGGGCGTTGCTTCAACAGCTACGCGCGGGGGAAGCCAATGCGGGCGAACTTGCCGCCAGTCAGACGATCAGTCGTCCGGGTGTTTCGCGCCATCTGGCGGTCTTGCGCCGGTCTGGCCTGGTGGTCGAGCGGAAATCCGGCCGCGAGCTGATTTACCGGCTGAATTCCGAGGCCGCTGCAGAAGCCCGGGATTGGCTCAACGCCTTCTGGGACGATCGCCTGTCTGCGCTGAAATCTCTGTCGGAGGCCCGTTATGACCAAACCCGCTGAACCCGTTGCCGATATCGAATGCGAGATCGAGATCCATGCGCCCATCTTGGTGGTCTGGGAGACCATGACGTCAACAGAAACGGTACCGGAATGGCTGGGCTGCCTGGAATATGCGGGCCGGGTTGGCAGCCGATTCTACATGCAATCTGACGAGGCGAGCCGCCGGGCCGGCAACATCGATGGCGCGACCTGCTGCGAAATCGAGACGATGAACGCACCGGAGGCCTTCGTGTTTTCTTGGTTTTTCCCGGACACACCGAAAACCTATGTCAGGTTTGATCTCGTATCGGTGTCCGACACGCTCACACGTGTCCGGCTGAAGCACTTCGGCTGGGACCAGTTTCCGGCGGAGATAATCCGGCATGTCCGCGACAGTCTGGCCGGCGGGTGGCAAAGCGCGGTTCTGCCTCAGCTCAAGGCCGTGTCGGAAATCCGTGTCACATGACACCGGGCCGGTAGAAAACCCTGGCCACTCGACGCCGGACACAGGATTTACAAAACAGCTTGACGTCGACGTGTTACATGCGTAACGTCGTTACAGTTGTAGCAACTATGCGACGGGCTGATGTCAAATTCCCCCTCCCAGGCCGAACTGGCCGTTCTCAAGCATTTATGGACTGCCGGGCCGCAAAGCGCGCGCGAAATCCAGAACGCGGTCGCGCCTGAAACCGGCTGGTCCTATTCGACCACGCGGACACTCTTGCTGCGGATGCACGAAAAAGGGCTTGTCTCGCGAAAGGATGTCCATGGCCTCGCCGTGTTTTCCGCCACCGTCGCCAAGGTTGCCCTGATGGGTCAGCTCATCCGCGAGTTTGCGGCGAAGACACTTGACCTCGACGGACCGATTCCGGCGACGGCCTTTGCATCAAGCAAGCTGTT
>CBDUFA010000014.1:0-11534 GCA_965366295.1 uncultured Hyphobacterium sp. | reverse complement strand
ATGCATGTTCGCGTAATTCAGCGCCTCGATCCGCTCGTAATACTGCGCATCGAGATCGTGCTGCGCGCCTGCGCGGCTGGACGGCGGCATGGCGAGATAGCCGGACAGGGTGGCGATGATCGGGTCCAAGATCGCCAGCGCCGGCACGCCGATCTTCTGGCAATGATCCTCCAGCCGGCGGCGCATGTCGGCCGAGACCACGGTGTACATCACCACGCCGGGCACGCGTTCGATTTCTTCCAGCGCCTTTTCCATCTGCCGCGGCGACCTGACCAGCGCATAAAGATGCTCGATCACCTCCACATCCTCGAATTGGGCGACCGAGGCTCGCATCACCTCACCCAGCGTTTCGCCGGTGGAGTCGGAAACCAGGTGGACGTGGAATTGTCGACGGTCGGGACGGGGGTTCGGCATGGAGGGGAGTGGTCCGCGAAAGGGTTAATCGAGTGTTAACAACTGACCCGCTCGTTAACAGGTCCGGAGAGGCAAAACGCCACACGGCCGATCATCGGGGAAAGCGTGCGCGATTGTCCAATCCGAATTCACAACCGGTCTTCGCTGTGGAAATCATTCAGAGACACGGATTTATTAACATCCCGGGGCCAAAAGCCCACCATATATCCACATATAGAATATCATAAGGCCATGAAATAATAGCGTATATTAAGCTTATCCGGATTCATAAACAGAATATCGCTCTTGTTTTAACAAACAGGTCTGGAAAGCGTGGATTTGAGGATAAACCGGTTTATGAACACGGCACACAGCACAACGACTCTCTCAATTCCTTTAAAAAGGATTCTGATTAAGAGGGGAGAAGTGATTAACGCGGATTGCCAATCACCCGGCTGCCGCCTAACCCTCCGGTCATGACCAAGGCCCTGCTCCGCGTCCTGCAAGGTGAAGCTCTCGACCCGCCACCGGTATGGCTGATGCGCCAGGCCGGGCGCTACCTGAAGGAATACCGGGAAGTCCGCGCCACGGCACGGAACTTCATCGACTTCTGCCTGACCCCCGATAAGGCAGCAGAAGTCACCTTGCAGCCGATCCGCCGTTTCGGTTTCGATGCGGCGATCCTGTTTGCCGATATTCTCCTCATTCCAATGACTTTGGGCCGAAAGGTGTGGTTCGAGACCGGTGAAGGCCCGAAACTGGACCCGTTGTCAGCAGACGACATCGCCTCCCTGGAGATCGGTGATGTCGAAGGCATACTCGGCCCGGTTGGCGAAACCGTATCCCGGCTATCGGTAGCGCTGCCGGAAGAAACCACGCTGATCGGATTTGCCGGTTCGCCCTGGACAGTCGCGACCTACATGATCGAGGGCGGCGGCTCGAAAGATCGCTGGAATGCGAGGCGGATGTATTGGGAACACCCGGACGCCATGCAACGCCTCCTGGATCTGCTGGCCGACGCCACCATCCGCTACCTGGTGATGCAGGCGCGCGCCGGAGCGGCAGTGCTCAAGCTGTTCGACAGCTGGGCAGAAGGCTTGCCGCCCCCCATGTTCGAAGATGTGGTCATTCGTCCGACCCGCCGCATCATCGATGGTTTGCGCGCGGCTGGCATCGATACGCCGGTCATCGGCTTTCCGAAAGGCGCGGGCCCCAATTATCTCGGCTACGCCGCCCGCGCCGGCGTGGATGCGCTGGCACTGGATCACGGATTGAACACGCAATGGGCGCTGGAGAACCTGCCGCCGGACATGCCGCTCCAGGGGCAGCTCGATCCGGCCGTTTTGCGCGCCGGCGGTGAATCGCTTGACCGCGAGGTTGACCGGATCATGTCCGCCTTCCGGGGCCGGCCGCACATTTTCAATCTTGGCCACGGCATCACGCCGGATGTGCCGGTCGAACATGTCGAGCAATTGATCCGGCGGATAAGAGGCGAATAGATGGCGCGGAAGATAGCGATTGTGCTCTTCAATCTCGGTGGTCCCGATGGTCCCGCAGATGTGAAGCCATTCCTGCGAAATCTTTTCCGCGACCCGGCTATCATTGGCGCGCCTGGGCCCATCCGTGAAGCGCTGGCCTGGTTTATCTCGATCACCCGGACACCCGAGGCGCAAGCCAATTATGCGAAGATGGGGGGCGGGTCACCGCTCCTCCCGGAAACGGAAAAGCAGGCCGACGCGCTGGCCGCGAAGCTGGCCGAAAAACAGCCGGGCGACGAATTCCGCGTATATATCGCCATGCGCTACTGGCATCCCTTCCTCGAGGAGACGGTGAAAGCGGTTCAAGCTTGGGCGCCCGATGAAACGGTTCTTCTGCCGCTCTATCCGCAGTTTTCGACCTCGACGACGGGATCCTCGCTCACGGGTTGGCAGAAGGCTGGTGGCGGAAAGGCCCGGACGATCTGTTGCTATTCCGAGCAGCCCGATTTCATCCAGGCACATGCCGATCTGATCCGCGCTAAATGGGAATCCGCCGGAAAGCCGGAATCGGTTCGCCTGCTTTTTTCCGCGCACGGCCTGCCGGAACGCACCGTCGCGCAGGGCGATCCTTATCAATGGCAGGTCGAACAGACCTCGGCCGCGGTCGCGCGCCGGCTCCCGGAATTGCCGGATTGGCAAATCTGCTATCAATCGCGTGTGGGCCCGCTGAAATGGATTGGACCGTCGACCGAAGACGCAATCGAAAAGGCCGCCAGCGATGGCAAGGGCATCATTCTGACGCCGATCGCCTTTGTATCCGAGCACATCGAGACGCTTGTCGAGCTGGATGATGAATATGCCGAGCTGGCGCGCGAAAAAGGAATCGCGGTTTATGAGCGGGTTGCGGCACTGGGCGTGACTGATGGCTTCATCAAGTCCCTGGCGGATCTGGCGGTTGCGGCCCTTGACGGGCCCGCGGGTCTGAAACCGCCTTGCGGCCAGCGTGTTTGTCCGGCTGGATTTGCAAAATGCCCCAATCGGTTGAACGCTGATGTCTGATTTCATACTGGCCGGATATGACTGGTTCCGCGGGTTTCACATCCTCGCAGTGATCGCCTGGATGGCCGGCATGCTCTATCTGCCGCGGCTGTTCGTCTACCATTGCACGGCCACGCCCGGCGGCGAGCTGGACGAGACGCTGAAGCTGCAGGAACATCGCCTGCTCAAGCTGATCATGAATCCCGCCATGATCGCGGCCTGGATTTTCGGCCTGCTGCTGATCTGGGCCAATGCCGAGCGGTCGGGTGGCTGGTCGATTTTCCTGCAATGGGACTGGATGGTGAAATTCGGTGCTATTGTGCTGATGACCGGGCTTCACCACATATTCGCTCTGCGCAAGAAGCGGTTTGAGGCGGGCACGAATGACTGGCCGCAACGCAAATACCGGATATACAACGAGATTCCGGCCGCCTTGGCGATAGTGATCGTCTTGATTGCGACTGTCGCCCTGCGCTAGTCAGTGCTTGACGGGATAACGGGCCTGTGTCACTCGTAGGCCAGATTTCGCAGCCGCGAAAACCCTCCTGACGGTGTGCGCCGGTCGATACGGCGAACCCGGACCCTGACAAACCTGTTTGAACGATGACCGCCAACAGGCGGAGTCCACCCGCAAACCGGCCCGTCCCGATCTTTTTTCTATTCATCCAAGTGAGTGAAAATGTCTGATTACAATGACGATATCGAGTCCGATGACGACGATCTCGACAATGAAAACGATGGCGACGAGGACAACGACGCCGAAGATAACGAACCCCGTACGCTGCCGCCACTCCTGGCCGGCATCGAGCGGATGACCCTTCAGGAATTGAAGGAAAAGAAGCCGACTGAATTGCTGCAGGTTGCCGAGGCGCTCGACATCGAGAACGCCGCGACCATGCGCAAGCAGGGCATGATGTTTGCCATTCTGAAGGAAGTCGCCCAGCGCGGTGTCGAGATTTACGGTGGCGGCACGCTGGAAATCCTGCAGGACGGTTTCGGCTTCCTGCGGTCTCCGGAAGCCAACTACCTGGCCGGGCCGGACGACATCTATGTCTCGCCCAACCAGATCAAGAAATTCGGCTTGCGCACCGGTGATACGGTCGAAGGCGAAATCCGCTCTCCGCGCAATGGTGAGCGCTATTTCGCGCTGCTGAAAATTTCGGCAATCAATTTCACCGATCCGGAACAGGCCCGGCACAAGGTCCATTTTGACAATCTGACACCGCTCTATCCTGATGAGCGGTTCAATCTCGAACTGCCGGATCCGACCAAGAAGGACCGCACCGGGCGAGTCATCGACATTGTCTCGCCGATCGGCAAGGGCCAGCGCGCCCTGATCGTGGCACCGCCGCGCACCGGTAAAACAATGATTTTGCAGAATATTGCTCACGCGATCGAGACCAATCACCCGAATTGTTATCTTATCGTGCTGCTGATCGACGAACGCCCGGAAGAAGTGACCGACATGCAGCGGACCGTGAAGGGCGAGGTAATTTCCTCGACCTTTGACGAGCCGGCCACGCGCCACGTCCAGGTCGCCGACATGGTCATCGAGAAGGCCAAGCGCCTGGTCGAGCATGGCCGTGACGTCGTGATCCTGCTGGACTCCATCACCCGCCTCGGCCGCGCCTACAACACGGTCGTTCCATCCTCGGGCAAGGTGCTGACCGGCGGTGTCGACGCCAATGCGCTGCAACGTCCGAAGCGCTTCTTCGGCGCCGCGCGGAATATCGAGAATGGCGGTTCGCTGTCGATTATCGCGACGGCGCTGATCGATACCGGCTCGCGCATGGACGAGGTGATCTTCGAGGAATTCAAGGGCACCGGTAACTCGGAAATCGTGCTCGACCGCAAGGTCGCCGACAAGCGGGTTTTCCCGGCCATCGACATTCTCAAGTCCGGCACGCGGAAGGAAGAATAGCTGGTCGACAAGGTCGATCTGCAGAAAACCTATGTGCTGCGGCGTATTCTCAACCCGATGGGCGCTCAGGACGCAATCGATTTCCTTTTGTCCAAGCTCAAGGAAACAAAGACAAATTCGGATTTCTTCGACTCGATGAATACCTGATCCGGCGAGAAAGGGGCCCGCGCGGCCCCTTTTTTGTGCGACATATACTTGCATAACAAGAATACTTGCATTACAAGTTACGTGTTATGCAAGATAAAGACCTTCTTACCGCCTGGAAATCCCAGCTCCGCAAGGGTGCAGCCGAACTCGCCGTGCTCAGCCTTCTGGGTCACCGTGAATCCTACGGGCTGGAAATTCTCAACGCGCTTTCGCGCGGATCGAGTTTTGAAGTCAGCGAAGGCAGCATCTATCCGCTGCTGAAGCGCCTGGAGACCTCGGGGAAGATCCGCAGCCGTTGGGTCGAGGCCGAGGACGGAGGCGCACGCCGCAAGTATTACAGCCTGTCGCCCGAGGGAGAACACTTGCTCGGCCTTATGCGCGCCGAATGGCAGCGCTTCAGACAGGACCTCAGCGAAATGATCGATGGAGTCGAGTCATGACTTATTCAAAAGATGAATTCCTGAAACGGCTCCGGACCTGCCTCGGCGCGCTTCCAGAAAGCGAGCGTCAGGACCTGCTCGAGGAAACTGCCTCCCACCTTGATGATTGTGCGGCCGAGGGTGAGGCGCGGCTGGCCGAAGCGCTGGCCGGGTTCGGGACGCCGGAAAACTATGCGCGCGCCTTTATCGAGGAAGCGCGTCTCCGCAATGCGCTGGTCAGCGGCTCGCCAGGCCAGCTCCTGCTGAGTGTGCTGGCCGCGGCCGGCCGCAGCGTTGTCGCGTTCGCCGGGTTCATACTGATTTCGATCGGCTATCTGTTTGCGGGCACTTTCTTCCTGCTGGTGGTCGTGGAGCTGGTTCTGCCGGCCCAGACCGGCCTGTTCACCGGTCCTGATGTCCAGCCTTTCGCACTCGGAATAATGGCCGGTGATGGTCCGCCACCCGGTACAACAGAACATCTCGGGCCCTTCATGGCACCGGTGATGGCCGTGGCAGGCGGTGTGACCACCGTTCTGACCCTCCTCTTCTCGCGCCTGGTCGTCGCGGGATTACTCAAGCGGCACTAGGGCCGCAACGTCTCCTCCAAGAAAAGGATCAATAAAATGAACATGTTGAAGACTGCGCTTGGCGCGGTAACGCTGGCGGCTTGCCTGGTGTCAGCCCCGGCCCACGCGCAAACTCGCGAAAACTTCCACATTCTTTCCCCGGCCGGTTACGAGATTGCCGGCGACATTGCCCGCCCGGATGAACAGACCGGACCGCTACCCCTGGTGATCCTGGTGTCGGGGTCCGGTGCGCAGGACCGCGAGGCGGCGCTTATGGACGATCGCTATTCGGCGCACCGGGCCTGGCGTGCGGCCTTTCTCGAGGCTGGCATTGCAGTGCTGTCCTTCGACGAAACCGGGACCGGCGAAACCGGCGGCGTCTGGACCGAGATGGGACTGTATGAACATGCCGGCAATGTCGGAGCGTTGGCGCAATTGGCCCGCAATCGTCCCGATATCGATCCGCGGAATGTCTATATTCTTGGTCACAGCGAAGGCGGGCTGATCGCCAGCATGGTATCGGCCGGTGATCCGGACCTCGCCGGGCTGATCTATGTGGCGGCGCCCGGCCGCAACATGGCGGAAATCCTTGAATACCAGCTGCGTCTTCAGGCCCGGGAGGCCGGTGGAAGCGAGGACGAGATCGAGGCCGCCTACCAGGCGCTACGCGAACAATGGACGGGCTACATTGCGGCCATGGCGACCTTGAGCGAGGGCATGGAGATCGATCCGCTGGCACTGGCGAATGCGGTCCGGTCCCCTGCGATCGTGCTGCAGGGATGGGGTGACTGGCAGGTCGAGCCGACGCAGGCCTTTGCGCTCTCCGAAGCGATCCGCGACGGCGGTCAGGATGTCGACTTGCACATGTTCGCCGATGTGAACCATTTGCTGATCCGGGATCCCGCCCACCACACGGAATACGAGGATCTGGATTCCTTCGATCTCGATCCGGTTTTCATTGGCACCGCGGTCGATTGGGTTCAGGCCCACGCGCGACACGCCGATTGATTTGTCCTCCGGTTCCGGCGAGATAGATAACCGCTTTCTCGCCGGTTACCTGGAGACATCACATGACCCAGCCTGATATCACCCTGTTCCATGCCCCGATGACACGGGCGATCCGTCCACGCTGGGTGATGGAGGAAATGGGCCTGCCCTATCATCTCGAGCGTCCGGCTTTTGATCGCGGCAATGTCGGCGGCGATGACTATCGTGCGGTCAACCCGTTGCAGAAGATCCCGGCGCTGAAGGATGGCGACACGGTGATGCTCGAATCGGTCGCCATGACCCAGTATCTCACCGACAAGTACGGACCGACGCCGCTGGTTGTCGGAAAGGATGAAGCGGACTTTGCCCGCTATCTCGAATGGCTTCACTTCGGCGAGGCGACGATGGCAATGGCGGTCAATCTGACCCTGGCGCATTCCGCACTGCTGCCGGAAGATCAGCGCAATCCTGCCTTGGCACGCTGGGGCAAGTCGGAATTTCTAAAGCATTGCAAGCTGATCGCGGAACGGGGCCTGGGCGATGGCCGCGAATGGCTGGCCGGCGGACGGCTGACTCTTGCTGACATCTCGATCGTCTACATGCTCTATCTGATGAAGCTTGTGCGGCAGTTCGACGAGGTGCCCGATAGCGTGAAAGCCTATTTCAAGCGGGCAACGGCGCTCGACAGCTGGAAGCGGGCGAGCGCGGACTAGTCCGCCAACCCGCAATACAGCGTCCATCGGCCGAAAGCCTCGACAGCGGCTTGCGGATCGTCGGACGCCAGCAATTCGACATGCAGCTGGTCGATCAGGGCATAATCGATCGTGCCGTCTGCTTCACCCGGGAAGTCATGCATGGCGGTCTCGACCGTTTGCCCGGTCAGAAAGGCCTCGGTGCGGGCATCGGGAATGCCATATCCGACCCAGCTGACCAGCGGTGCGAAATTCAGCTCGCTGTCGAGCACGGTGTAATGGTCGGTGAAGGGCAAGGATATGCCGATCTCCGCCGAGACCGCCTGCACGGGAGTTGCGGCGGGCACGTCATAGACGATGATGAGCGACTGGGCGGCCATGCCGGCATTGACGGCCAGTTGAGCGGCGCGGGCCGGGTCAATGCCCTTCAGATCGAGCTCGAGAAAGAGGCCATATTCCCGGGCCGCTGCGAAAGCCTCGTCCAGCGTCGGGATCCGTTCCCGCGTGCGGTGGCCCTGCGCATCGAGCAGACGGAGCTCGCGAAGCTGGGCCAGCGTCATCGCGGACACCTCGCCGCTTCCGGTCGTCGTGCGATCCAGCGTCGGGTCGTGCATCAACACGATATGCCCATCCGCGGTTTCGCGCAGATCGATTTCAGCGAAAGCGGCGCCGAGCTCGGCCGAGCGGCGCAGCCCGGCCAGTGAATTTTCCGGAATGCCCGGAGCAAAACCGCCGGCCCGGTGCACGGCCACCAGGGTGATGTCGGCCTCGCGCGCACAATCGAGAAGCTCCGATACAGGCGGAAGCGCCGGTCCGGCCTGGACGGCGAGCGCGAGAAGAACCGAACCGGCCGCGATCATCGTCTAGCCCAGATGCTGTTGCAGGAAGGCGCGCGTCCGCGTGTTGGCCAGATCGGCCGCCTGGGCATCGAAGTGCTCGCCGCCAATCCGGGCAAAGGCGTGGTCCTGATCGGGATAATCGTGAAGCACGACATGCGGATTGTCATCGAGACCTTCATGCATGCTTTTCTGCGCCGCCGCATCGACGAACTGGTCCTTGCCGGCGACATGAAGCATGAGATGGCCGTGAATATTCCCGGCCTCTTCCAGGAATTTCGGAATGTTGACGCCATAATAGCCGACGCAGGCCTCGGCATCGGTGCGGCAGGCCGTCAGATAGGCCAGCAGACCCCCGAGACAGTAGCCGATCGCCCCGACCTTGCCATTGCCATGCGAGTCGCGCCGGGCGACATCAATCGTCGATGCAATATCCTTCACACCCAGGTCGGGATCGAATTTACCAAATAATTCAAATGCCTTATCCCATTCAGCCTTGGATTTGTCGGTTATGTCTATGCCGGGCTCGATCCGCCAGAACAGATCCGGGCAGATCGCGACATAACCCTGGTCGGCAAGATCATCGCAAATGTCGCGCATCACCTGGTTCACGCCGAAGATTTCCTGGATGACGACAATCGCCGGACCCTTGCCGCCGCCGTCCGGGGCCGCGCGATAGGCTTGGAACTCGCCGTCCGGGCTGTGGATCGTGATCATTTCGGTGGTCATGGGATACTCCCTTGATTTGCGTTTTGCCGCGTCTCGGGCGAGAGGATATAAATTCCGCGCCAGACAACAAGTGAGGCCACCATGAAGATCAAGGTCGATATCGATTGCACGCCGGCCGAGGCCCGCGCCTTTTTCGGCCTCCCGGACGTCAGTTCGCTCAATGACGCGATGGTGGCCGAGATGACCAAGCGGATGAAGGAAAACATTTCGTCGCTCGAACCGGACGCCCTGATGCGCAACTGGATGAGTTTCGGCGGCCAGATGCAAGACCAGTTCATGACCCTAATGCGCCAGGCCGGCCAGACCCCGGGAACGAAAGACTAGCCGCCATGGCCACCGATACGATCTTTGCCCTGGCGACACCGCCGGGCCGGTCGGGTGTGGCCGTGATCCGCTTGTCGGGTCCGGACAGCGGGCCAATCCTGGACGGGGCGATCGCCGGAAAGCGGCCGGCCCCGCGGGAAGCCGGCTTACGCCGGATTGTTTCGGGCGATGGTTCTTTGCTGGACGAAGGGCTCGTGCTCTGGTTCCCGGCACCGCGCAGCTTTACCGGCGAGGACAGCGCCGAATTCCAGGTCCATGGTGGTCCGGCCGTCATCGAGGCCGTGGCGGACCGTTTGCTGGAACTGGGCGGCCGTCCGGCCGAAGCAGGCGAGTTCACCCGGCGGGCGTTCGAGCACGGGCGGCTTGACCTGACCGAGGCCGAGGGGCTGGCCGACCTCATCGAGGCCGAGACCAGCGCGCAGCGGGAACAGGCCCTGTCGCAAATGACCGGCGCTTTGCGCACGCTCTATGACGGATGGCGGGCCCGGCTCCTGTCGATCATGGCGGCGATCGAGGGCGAAATAGATTTTCCCGACGAGGAGGATGTCCCGGACGCGCTCGGTATTACGGCGGGACCGGAAATCGACGCCCTCATTGCGGAGCTTGAATCCCATCTCGACGACAATCACCGCGGCGAAAGGATACGCGAAGGCTATTCGATCGCCATCATCGGCCCGCCGAATGCTGGCAAGTCGAGCCTCCTCAACGCTCTTGCGGGGCGGGAAGCCGCGATTGTCACAGAGATTCCCGGCACGACCCGTGACGTGGTCGAGATACGCTTGGTGCTTGGCGGCTTCGCGGTGACTCTAGCTGACACGGCGGGCCTGCGGGAGACGGAAGACCGGGTCGAGTCAGAGGGTGTGCGGCGGGCCCTGACTCGCGCTGACTCTGCTGATCTGGTGGTGGGGGTTCTGGATGGATCGATTTCGTGGAATCAGGAGATGACTCCAGTATTGGAGAAATCCGACATTCTGGTGCTCGGCAAGGCAGATCTGGGTCTGGTTTTGACTCTTCCTGACTCTCGATTGCCTGTATTCAGGGTTTCTCCCCGGAGTGGTGAGAATGTGGATGGGCTCCTCAAGGCGCTGACGGATATGGTCGTGGATGCGCTCGGGCGCCGCGAAATGCCGGCCCTCTCGAGGGCGCGTCACCGGAGGAATGTGGAACAGGCCGTCTCGGCATTGAACCGGGCGCGGTCGGGATTGTTATCGCCGGAGCTGGCCGGGGAGGATATTCGCCTTGCCTTGCGGGCGCTGGAAAGCCTGACGGGGCGGATTGATGTCGAGGACGTGTTAGGCGAGGTGTTCTCCCGGTTCTGCATCGGGAAATAGGCGCCTGTTTCACGTGAAACACATAAAGGCGAGGCTCGACTCGGCGCGCTGAAAGCCCTACATAGCGCGCCCCGAATTGGAGCAGGACAGATGGCCCGGAATTGGGACGTCATCGTGATTGGTGGTGGGCACGCCGGCTGTGAAGCCGCGGCGGCCAGCGCACGCATGGGCGCACGGACGCTGTTGTTGACGCATAATCCCGAAACGATCGGCGAGATGTCCTGCAATCCCGCTATTGGCGGTCTGGGCAAAGGCCACCTCGTCCGGGAGATCGATGCTCTAGACGGCATCATGGGGCGGATCGCCGATGCCTCCGGCATCCAGTTCCGGCTTCTCAACCGGTCGAAGGGCCCGGCCGTTCGCGGCCCACGCACCCAGTCGGACCGCCGGCTCTATCGCGAGGCGATGCAGGCCGAACTCGCCGCCACACCGAACCTGACCATAGAAGCCGCTGCAATCGAGGACCTTGAAACCGATGCCTCCGGCCGCGTGACGGGTGTAGTGTCGGACGATGGCCGCGTCTGGTCCTGTGGTGCTGTCGTCCTCACCACGGGGACCTTCCTCAAGGGCGTGATCCATCGTGGCCTCGAGCGCACGCCGGCCGGGCGGTTCGGCGAGCGGCCCGCCATTGGACTTTCGGATCGCCTGTATGGCCTGGGCCTGCGCATGGGAC
>CBDUFA010000013.1:0-12134 GCA_965366295.1 uncultured Hyphobacterium sp. | reverse complement strand
ATGCCGGACTATGCCGTATTCCTGCGTCTCGTCATGGCCGGCGCGCGCGGCGAGGCGCGCGATTACCTTACGCCGGAAAGCTGGCACACGCTCCTGACGCCGCCGGATGGCGGCAATTACGCGATGGGCTGGGGCGTCGGCCCGGATAGGTCCTTGCGGCATGCAGGTTCGAACACGATGTGGTTCGTGCAGGCCGTGATCTGGCCGGATGAAGGTGTTGTGGCTGTTGCTGGCGTCAATGAAGGGCGCATCGACCTGGTCGCGCCGCGCATCAATGCCGTCCTGGACGCGCTCGCGCCTGAAGCGGCGGACTAGCTGGCCATGGATTGCTTGATCATGAAGCCGACCACCATCAGCATGATGGCGACGAACTGGATGCCGACCCGGTAGCGCATCAGCACGTTCGAGCGCTCACCCGAGCCCTGGCCGCCGCGCGCCATGTTCACGAAGCCCAGGATCAGCGTGACCAGCACGGCCAGCATCGACACCACGATCAATATGTTCAGAAACATCAACATGACGCCTCACTTAGGCCGCGCCGGGCTGGCCGTCCAATCACGCTTTGTCGCACCCTAGCTGCGCCAGCGCAGCGTCTTCGGTTCACTCAGCGGATTGACGAAGGGCTCGCCGGTTTCCCGGTGCTTCTTCCAGTTCCGCTTCAGCGCCAGATACCATTTCGCCGGGATGTCGCTGTCATGGATGAACATTTGCGGCGGATCATAGGACAGGCCGATCGCCTGTGAATCCACCGCCGTGGAATCCTGGTCCATGAAGACGCGGATGGCCCGCCGGATCAGCCATTTCGGCACTAGGCTGACGGCCGCGATGTTCCAGTAGAGCAGGATGGAGATGATCGACTTGTCGGCGGTCACGGGCGTAACGATGGTCACCGTGGTGACGTGCTTGTCGCCCGCCTTCATGTATTCCGGGCGCAGGCCGGGCAGCTCCAGCTGGATCTCCGTCGTGATGTCATTGCCGAACAGCTTGTAGACGAAGGAATTGGAGGACGGCTTGTGCGGCAGCATGGAAAAGCCGCGCTCGATCGGGCCGAACGTCTTCTGCTTTTCATGCATCGTCTTGGGCGTGCGCCACCAGGACTGGTTATGAATGTAGGGGATATGGGCCGGGTCCATCAGCGAGATGACCGCCGCATCGATATCGCAGTTGAAGTCGCACTCGTCGAATATCCGCACTTTCGAATCGTCCGGAATATCCAGCGTCGGCGGCGGCAGGCTCGGCTCGGCCTCAGGATCCGCGCCAAACCAGATCCAGACAATTCCGTAGCTTTCATGCGCCGGATAGCGCCGTGCGCGGATCTTCGAGATGTCCATGCCTTCGGCCTGGTCGGCGGTCAGGGACGGGATGTGGGCGCATTGCCCGTCCGGCCGGAAGCGCCAGCCATGATAGGGGCATTGCACTTCGCTGCCGGTCTCGCCCTTCACCATTTCGCCGCCGGAAAGCAGGATGGCGCGGTGCGGACAGATATCGGTCAGCGCAAAGACCTCGCCCTCATGGGTGCGGCCGATCAGGATCAGCTCGCCGAGCCGCTCCTTCTGGATCATCTGGCCGGGTTTGATCTCCTGGCCGGCTGCGCCGAAATACCAGAGGTCTCGCAGGAACGGATCGTCTTGGGCGGTGTCTTTAGCCATGGAAATGTCTCTAGCCCTTCGCGGGCGGTTTGGCCAAGCCGCGAGATGCCGCAGTCCGCGAGCGCCGCTGAACCCAGTAGACGCCGGCCATCACCAGGGCCGCTCCGGCATAGTGCAGCGGGGTGAAGGCTTCACCGAACATCAGCCAGCCGGCAATGGAGGCGACAACCGGCTGGATCAGGATGATGATCGAGGCGACCGGTGCGGGCACCCGCCCGAGGCCGAAGGCGACGCCGCCCTGTCCGATGATCTGTACGCCGAGTGCGAGGCCCAGCAGCACCGCCCAGTCGGTCAGCGATCCGGGCAGGATGGCCTCGCCAAAACCCAGCGCGGCCAGGCCGAGGATTGGTGACGTCACCAGCACGGTGAAAAAGATCACGGTTCCGGTGGAGGCAAAGCGCCGCGCCTGCCGCACGGCGAGAATATAGGACGCATACCAGACCGCCGTGCCGATCGAGAGCGCATCGCCCGGCCAGCGATCCGGCGCCACGGTCAGGTTCCCGGCCGACAACAGGGCCGCACCGGCCACCGCCAGCCCGGCGGCGAGCAGGAATTGCCGCGTGATGACTTCCTTGAAGATCAGCCAGGAGGCCAGCACCACGAAGACCGGTTGCAGATTGGCCAGGAAAGTCGCATTGGCCACGCTCGTGATCTTGATTCCGGCATGCCAGAAGCCGAGATCTCCCGCGAACAGCAGGCCGGGCAGCGCCAGGGCCAGCCATTTCTTCCAGCCGGATGGCGTATCGGCGCGCGGTGGCGGATTGCGGTCGAACTGCATCCACAGGAAGGCAAACGGGATTGCCAGCGCCATGCGCCAGAAACCGACCGTTTGCGGGCCCAGCTCGGACAGCTTCACCAGCGGCGCAGCCATGCCGATGGCAACAGCGCCTGCGACCAGCACAATGAGGCCGACAAAGACGGATTTTTCAGACGTGTCGCTCATGCCCTCTCCCCTGGTGCCCGGCTAGACCCGCGCGGGCGAAAAGAAAAGTCACGAATTGAAACCGAGCTGCTGACAAACCTCCGCGGCAGTGACGCCCGTATCGCGCAGCGCGCGGAGGGTTTGCGCCTTGTCGCGCTTGGCGAAGCGCTTTCCATCTGGACCGGTCAGCAATTTGTGATGCCGGTAGACCGGCACGGGCAGGTCCAGCAGGGCCTGCAGGATGCGATGCACACTCGTCGCAAAGAACAGGTCCTGTCCACGGACAACATGGCTCACGCCCTGCGTGGCGTCATCGAGCGTGACGGCGAGGTGATAGCTGGTGCCGACATCCTTCCGGCCGAGGATCACATCACCGATCCGGTCCGCGCGCACCGGGATCTCGCCGCGTTCGCCATCCGGTCCTTCGCCCTTTTCGACAAAGGTCAGCTGCGAGAGGTCGTCGAGCGTGTCCGCGGCGGCTTTCATCGAGAGCCGCCAGGCAAAGGGCTCGCCGGCCGAAAGGCGTGCGGTTTCCTCATCCGCGCTCATCGGCGCGAGCGGGCCGGGATAGATCGCGCCGTCCGGCCCTTCGCCCGGATGATGCGGTGCGCGGGCAATGTCTTCCAGGATTTCCTTGCGCGTCTTGAAGCAGCGATAGACTAGGCCGCGCGCGGCCAATCCCTCGATGGCGGCATGGTATTCGGAGAAGTGTTCCGATTGCCGCCGGACCGGCTCTTCCCACTCCATCCCCAGCCAGGCCAGATCCTCGTAGATTGCCTCCTCGAATTCCGGCTTGCAGCGTGTCGTGTCGATGTCCTCGATCCGCAACAGGAAGCGCCCGCCGGCCTCGCGCGCGGCGGAAAACGCCATCAGCGCGGAAAAGGCATGGCCGAGGTGCAGATACCCGGTGGGCGAGGGGGCGAAGCGGGTGACGAAACCGGTCATGTCATCTGTTTCGCGCCTGCGCTTTCCGGCTTCAAGTCCTGTCTTGCGCGCCTATAGTCCGCGCCATGATGATCGACGGACCCCGCCAACCGCCCGCCAATGGACAGAAACCGCGCAAGCTCGTGATTCTCGTGCACGGCTATGGCGCCAATGGCGAGGACCTGATCGGCCTGGCCGGACATTGGGCGCAGGACCTTCCGGATGTCCAGTTTGTGGCACCGAATGCGCCCCAGCCGGTTCCGGGTGCGCCCAATGGGTACCAGTGGTTTCCGATCACGCGGCACGATCCGCACGAGGCCGACAAGGGCGTACGATCAGCGGCGCCCGTGCTCGACAGCTTCATCGACCAGGAACTCGCCCGCTATGGCCTGACCGGCCAGGATCTCGCCCTTGTCGGGTTCTCCCAGGGCACGATGATGTCCCTGCATTGCGGCCTTCGCCGGTCGCCGGGACCGGCCGGCATTCTCGGCTTTTCCGGCGCTATGCCCAGCCGCACGGGGCTGAAGGACGAAATCCGCTGCAAGCCGGCCATCCAGCTGGTCCATGGCGATCGCGACGATGTCCTGCCGCTGGGCATGATGTTCGACGCGGCCGAGGGCCTGGCCGAGGCCGGTGCGTCCTGCCAGTGGCACATCTCGCCCGGCATTCCGCACGGGATCGGTCCGGACGGGCTGGAAATCGGCGGCCGTTTCCTGCGCAAGGTCTTCTCCGGCGCCTACGCCGGCTGAGCCCTGCCGAAAGGTTAACAGCTGCGTCATAGGCGTGTTACGCATTTGGCGGTATAGATTGATCAACACGGTGATCGGCGTGATTCGCTGAGAATCCCGCCGCTTCGCCGGTCAGGGAGGTGCGTGTTCAGGAACGTCATCAGGCATAACCGCATGGCCGGTCCCACCCCGCGAATGGGAGGGTGGCATGCAAGTGCTTGAAAAAGCCCCCTCGGGCTGGCCCTGTCTCGTTCTCAACGCGGATTACCAGCCGCTGTCCTACTGGCCGCTCTCGGTCTGGGGCTGGCAGGAAGCTGTGAAGAATGTCTTCCTCGACCGCGTCACGGTGGTCTCCACCTATGAAGACAAGATCCGCTCGCCTTCGATGGAAATTCCAGCACCGTCGGTCGTGGCGCTGCACGAATATGTCCACCAGAACCGCTCGCCAGCCTTTACCCGGTACAATGTCTGGCTCCGCGATGGCTTTCGCTGCGTCTATTGCGGCTGGGACAAGGTGGAAGACCTCACCTTCGACCATGTCATCCCGCGCTCGAAAGGCGGGTGCACCTCCTGGGAAAACATCGTCGCGGCCTGCTCGCCCTGCAATCTGAAGAAGGGCGGGCGCACCCCGAGACAGGCGGGTCTGCCCGAACCTCGTGCCGAACGGCCCAGCATGCACCAGTTGCAGGCGCAGGGGCGGCGCTTCCCGCCCAAATACCTCCATGCCAGCTGGCTGGACTATCTCTACTGGGATGCGGAGCTGGAGCAC
Organism: uncultured Hyphobacterium sp.; assembly: GCA_965366295.1. Classification (GTDB taxonomy): domain Bacteria; phylum Pseudomonadota; class Alphaproteobacteria; order Caulobacterales; family Maricaulaceae; genus Hyphobacterium. The sequence continues at coordinate 7,142 of CBDUFA010000013.1, read as the reverse complement.
TAGAGCCTTGCCGGCAAAAACGGGAAAAGGTTTTGCGGTCCGGCAATACGGCTGACAGCGTTTTCTAGACCTTCGTCGTCAGCGCGATCGCCGTCCGGCACCCCGCTTCGATGACCTGCGACAGCACCGGATAGCCAAACGCGTCTTTCGCGCCTTCCTCGACGGCAAGGTCCTTGTGCGCGACTTCCTCGTCGCGAAACACCGTAAAGCTTGCCGCAAGATCGTCGACACCGGCAGCTTCGAGCTCGCCGATCTGGTCAGTGTAATGGCCCTCGATCACCGTCTCGACAGCCTCGGTGCAAGCGTGCGCGGCTTTCTCGCCCATCAGCGCGGTCGCCACGCCCAGCGTCTTGCCCGCCACCCGCCAGATCGGCATCAGAGCCGTCGGACGCACGCCACGGGTGCGGATGAAATCGTCGAAGGCATCAAGGTGCGCCTGCTCGTCTTCGGCCATGTGGCGGAGCTGGTTCGCAATCCGCACCTTGGACGGGATCTTGCCGAACACGGCGAGCTGGCCTTCATAGATCGCGACCGCGCCATATTCGCCCGCATGGTCAACGCGGATCATCTCGGCGATCCGGTTTTCATCGGCCTTCTTTCCGGGCAGGGCAGGGCGCGCTCCGCGGCTCATCGGCGCTTGATCCCGATATAGATGGAGGCGAGGGCGAGGCCGAGCGACATCAGTGCATTGTAGCCGGCCATGGAAATGCCCAGCAGGGTCCAGGCGGCTTCATCGCACAGCACCACCGGCCCGCCGCCATCGAGAACCGCCATCAGGTCATCGGTGGAGATGCTCACCGGGCCGGTCGATGTGCAGGTCGCGGGCCCGTCCCACCAGTCATATTCGATCCCGGCATGCCAGGCAGCAAAACCGGCCGAGTAGAGATAGATCCCGCCCAGCGCCAGGCAGATCCAGATCGCGTATTTCTGCAGTGCGGGCACGAACATCAAGGCGAGCGCGCCAACCAGCCCGGCGGCAATGGCGCCCTGGTGGATATGGCGCTGATCATAGCACAGCGCGCACGGGTCATAGCCCAGCACATACTGGAAGAAATAGGCGCCCCCGAGGATCAGGGCGGACGCAATCGCGGCCAGGATCGGCCAGCGCTGCGCGGTGAGGCAGGACGAGATCGACATCATGCGGCAGAGTTTAGGGCGCAGCCCGGGCTTGGAAAAGCGCGCATTCAGCCGCAGGCCGGTCGGCGCGATCAACTTGTCGCGAGTCTCAACCCAGCAATCCGCGCACCCACTCGATCAGCGCGTAGATCAGCGCCGGGCCGCCAATCACCAGGATCGAGATCCAGACAATCCCGAGTACCAGGCCCAGAAGGATCAGCAGCCCGTCCCGCGTGATCAGGCCGAGCGAGGCGATGGCCACGGCAAGGCCCGGCGTCGAATTGGTCAACGGCAGCGGTACCAGGATCGAGGCGCAGAACAGGCAGAACACCGCCCCGACCACGCGTTCACCGGTCGGGCCGGACAGGAATAACAGGCGCGGCCGGGCAATCGCCTCGATCCAGCCGAACCAGCGCCTGGCCTGCCGCCCCATGCGCTGCAGCCCGCGCTTTTCCATTGGGCGGGCGCGGAACTTTTCCGGCATCCAGGGCTCGCCGCGGCCGGCCGCCAGCTGGAAAGCCAGCGCCATCATCGGCAGGGAGAGCACTTGCGGGATACCGTAGAGAAACGGGATGCAGACCGGGATCGCGAATGCAAACAGCAAGACCCCGAACGCCCGCTCGCCCAGTGCTTCCATGAATTCACCGAGCGTCAGCCCGCTTTCGGGCGCCGTTTCGCCGATATGGACAAGGCGCGCGACAAGGCCTTCAGGGGCGTCGTCGGCGGGTGCGGCAGCATCACTCATACCGCCCTCATAGAGCGATTGCCCGGTACTGAACAGCACGCGGTTCGGGCCTATTGCATTGGCGCAGGGTTGCGGGCATTTTCCGCCTCCCGCAACGGAGCCCCTGTGGCGGAACTGGTAGACGCGACGGATTCAAAATCCGTTTTCTTCGGAAGTGCCCGTTCGAGTCGGGCCAGGGGCACCAGCCTACGCTCGCTGGCGCGAGCTTCGGCTTGGCAAGCCAGGACATTGTTTCGAGCGTAGGCTGTCTCGCCGTAGCTTCAGCGAAGGCGGACCGCATCATATACGCTCGCTGGCGCGAGCTTCGGCTTGGTAAGCCAGGACATTGTTTCGAGCGTAGGCTGTCTTGCCGTAGCTTCAGCGAAGGCGGACCGCATCATATACGCTCGCTGGCGCGAGCTTCGGCTTGGTAAGCCAGCCTTGCATTGCCTTCAGGCCGGTCCCGCGCCATGCTCGCTGCCGGGGGCATGAAATGACCGATTATGAGGCGGCGAGCCTGTTTGCTGACTATCTGAACACCGCCAACATGGTGTTCTCGAATTACATGGCTGTTCTGGTGGCGATGATCTCGGCCAGCTATTTCCTGGCCCACCGGATGGGCCGCTGGGTCGCGGCGCTTTTCCTCGTGATCTATACTTTTGTGGCTCTGCAGACCGGAATGGGCGTGTTCTTCGCATTCACTGATTTTTCCAGCCTTGGTTACTGGATTCACGAGACGCGGCAGATTGATCCCGGTGATCTGGTGTGGCTGGGACCTGTCGGTGAAAGTGGGGCCGGCATGCGCAACATGCCGCTTATGGTGGCCTTCATGGTGGTGGGGTCCTATCTGGGCTCGATCGCCTTTTTCTTTGTGGTGCGTGCGAACCGGATTCACAAGGATGGTGCACCGCCGAAAATGGATCGTCAGGAATGACCGCGCCCGATCAGGTTCTGAGCTTCTGGTTCGAGGACTCCGACCCGAAGCTGCACTTCGTCTCGACGCCGGAATTTGACGCGAAAATCCGCCGGCAATTCGGCAAGGCGATCGAGGACGAGGCGCGCCGCGTTACGAGGGGCGATCATCCCTGGCTGGAAACGGCGGACGGCGGCCTGGCCCTGCTCATCCTGTTCGACCAGTTCACCCGCAATGTCTGGCGTGGCTCAGGCAAGGCGTTCGACTTCGATGCGCTGGCCCGGCAGATCGCCCGAACTATGGTTGACCGCGGGCTCGACCGGCAAGTGCCGGAGACGCGCCGCTCTTTTGTCTACATGCCCTTCATGCATTCCGAGGACATCGCCGACCAGGAGCTCGCGATCGAACTGTTCTCGACGCGCATGCCCGACGGCAACAATAATCTCCACCATGCCCGGCTCCACCGCGATGTCATCGCCAAATTCGGGCGCTTTCCCTACCGCAATGATGCGCTGGGCCGTGATTCCACACCCGATGAACGCGCCTATCTCGAAGGTGGTGGCTATGCACCCGGCACGAAACGTCCGGCAGAAAAGACCTGACGGCAGTTTGTGACGGGACTTGCTCATCGCCCGTTCAGTTAAGTTATTGAAACTGTGGTGCTCGTTGTGACGCCATCTGGCCCGGAGCTTGCGAGGATTCCGGCAAACGCACTTCCGGAGCCCGTAAGACACATGATTACGTCCAGCCACATCACCCCCGCCGACATGCTCTCGCTCGCCTTCCTGCTGGTGGACCGGCATGGAGCCAAGGCGCTCGGCTATGCCGATCTCGCCGTGGGCGAAATGGAAGAAGCCGGTGATGAGCAGCGGGCCGATGCCTGGCGCGCGCTCAAGAGCGTGGTCGAGGATGCGCTTGCGGGCCGGATCGAGCGCGATCAGGACGTCACCCTGCACTAAACCGCGTTGCGAAACGCGCCGCGCGGGCTTAACTCCTGTGCATGGCAAATTCCTTCGACTGGTCTGATCTGATTGCGCGTGCGGGGCTGAGCGACCCGTTTGCGCCCGAAACCAGTCTGAAAAACGGCCGGACGGCGCTGCGCAAGCTGGTGCCGCTCATGGAATCCGGCGCGCCGGACATGGCCGAGATCATCGACTTGACCTTGCCAGGCCCGGCCGGCGACATGGCCGCACGGCTTTACGTGCCGGAGGATGCTGGGAAAGCGCTCACCGTCTTCTATCATGGCGGCGGCTATGCTTTCGGCGGACTGGACAGCCATCACCGCGTGGCTCAAAGGCTGGCGGCCGGGTCCGGCCAACGCCTGCTTGCCATCGATTATCGGCTTGCACCGGAAAACCCCTTTCCGGCGGCCTGGGAAGATTCGGTCGCGGCCTTTGACTGGGCTGCCGGCGAGGGCGGACAGTCACTGGATATCGATCCTGACCGCATCGCGGTGGCAGGCGATTCCGCAGGGGGCGGGCTGGCCGCCGCCGTGGCGCAGACGCGCCGCGAACGCGTGCATTTCCAGCTCCTCATCTACCCGCTGCTGCAACTCGCCGAGACCCGCAAGATAAAGCCGAAAATGCTCGAAGGCCACATGCTCTCGACGCGCGCCCTGGACTGGATATGCGAGACCTATTGCGGCGGCACCAGCCCGATGGATCCCCGGATATCGCCCCTTTTCGAGGAAAACCTCGCCGGCCTGCCGCCAGCTCATATCGTGGCGGCCGAGCTCGACCCGCTGCTCGATGAAGGCCAGGCCTATCGTGATCGCTTGCAGGCCGCCGGTGTGCCGGTCAGCTACCAGCTGGCGAAAGCATTGCCCCATGGCTTCTTCAACCTGACGCGGGTAGCGATCGGGGCCGAAAAGCAGGCTGGAAAAGCAGCCGAGGCGTTGCGCGCCGGGCTGGCGGGATGACCTTTGCACCCGAGTCGGCCTTTGCCCTCCTGGGCCCGGACTTTGCCGATTCCGTCGATCCGGCGGATTTTCCGGACCTCAAGCTGCGCTGGTGGAATCAGCGCTGGGCAGGGGCGATCGGACTCGGCGGCCTGTCCGAAGCAGAAAAAGCCGGTCATTTCGGCCGCTTCGATCCGCTCGATGGCTATCCGCACCGCCCGCTGGCGATGCGCTATCACGGCCATCAATTCCGCAATTACAATCCGCAGATCGGCGATGGGCGCGGCTTTCTCTTCGCCCAGATGCGTGATCCGGCGGGCCGGCTTCTCGATTTCGGCACCAAGGGATCGGGCCAGACCCCCTGGTCGCGCACCGGCGATGGGCGGCTGACGCTGAAAGGCGCGGTGCGTGAAGTCCTCGCGGCGGAAATGCTTGAAGCGCTGGGCGTCTATACCTCCAAGGCGTTCTGCGTGTTCGAAACCGGCGACCAGCTCCACCGCCATGACGAACCCTCCCCGGCGCGCGGGGCGGTCCTGACCCGGCTGCAGCATTCCCATGTCCGGTTCGGCACCTTCCAGCGCCATGCCTATGAAGAGGCGCCGGAGCGGATATCCGCCCTGATCGAGCATGCTATCGCGGCCTACTATCCGGCCCTGGCCGAGACGAAAGGAACGCAGCGCACGGCCGAATTCCTGCGTGTCGTCTGCGATTCAACGGCCCGGCTGGCCGCGGAATGGATGGCCGCCGGTTTCATCCATGGCGTGCTCAACACCGACAATCTGAACGTCACCGGCGAGAGCTTCGACTATGGCCCCTGGCGCTTCCTGCCGACCTACAAGCCGGGCTTTACGGCTGCCTATTTCGACGAGACCGGGCTTTACTGCTATGCGCGTCAGCCCGAGGCGGTCTTCTGGGCGCTGCAACAGCTGGCGGTAGCCCTCTTGCCGGTCGGTGAGCGAGACGCGCTGGTCGATGTGCTCAACACATTCCCGGACACCTATGCGGCTCAGATGACCCGGGCTTTCTGCCGCCGGCTCGGCGTGGTGAAGCAGGAGGACTCCGAGGCCATGGTGAAGGCCCTGCTCGCCTTCCTGGAAGCCAGCCAGCTGCCGTTCGAGGCGGTCTTCTTTGATCATTTCTGCGGCGATCTGGAACGCGCTGCCGCATCGCCGCGCGATTATGCCGGCGAAGCCTACGACGCGTTCGCCACCCTTTTGCGTGGCCACGCGCCGGAAAGGCCCGAGCGGTTGAGCCATGCCTATTTCCAGCGCCGCGATCCGGTTCACATGACCATCGAGACGATGGAGTCGGCCTGGGCGCCGATACATGAAAGCGATGACTGGTCAGACCTGCACGCGCTGTGGGAGGATATCGCCGAGGCCCGCGCCGGGTACGATCTCGGCGCCGGGCGCATCGGATTTCTGCCCGGGGAGGCGGCGTGACCCTGCCACTCATCACAGCACCGAACTTATCGCTCGACGGGCTGGCGCATGGCTTCACGACCCGCGCCGGGGGCGTGTCCGCTGGACCGTTCGAGAGCCTCAACCTGTCGCGCCGCGAAGGCGATCCGGATGCCAATGTCGATGAGAACCGCAAGCGGGTTCGCGAGGCGCTTGGCCTCGACCATCTAGTGCTCGCCCGGCAGGTGCATGGCAACCGCGTGATCCGGATCGACCGGGCGCCCACCGATGGCGTGGCCGGCGAGGGCGACGCGATGATCACCAGTGTGCCGGGCATCGGGCTGGCGGCGCAGACCGCCGATTGCGTGCCGCTTCTCCTGTTTGACCCGGTCGAGCGCACCATCGCGGCAGTACATTCCGGCTGGCGCGGCACGGTGCGGGAAATTGCCCGGCAGGCGATCGACGCGCTGCATGTCGCCTATGGCTCGAAACCGGCGAATCTGCGCGCGGCCATCGGCCCGGCGATCAGCCAGCCGAACTACCGCGTCGGGCCGGAAGTGCTGGAAGCGTTCGAGGACCTGTTCGGCTCGCTCGACGGGATTGCCGGTCCACGGGACAAAAAGGGCGGCGCCCATCTCGACAATACGGCGGCCGTGCTGCGGCAGGTGCGCGAAGCGGGCCTGCCGGCAGAAAATATCTGGGTGTCGGATGCCTGTACGTTCGCCGATGAAACCCTGTTTTCCTGCCGCCGCGCCAAGGGCGGCCCGTTCGGCGGGCAGGCGGGGGTGATCGGGCTCAAGCCCTAGATCGTCCGCCCGCCATTCATCTCCAGCAGCATGCGGCGCAGCTTGCGCATCCCGCCCAGCCAGCGGTCGCGGTCACCGGCCTTCTTGGCGAAATGATCGGCGACGACCGGATGGGTCAGGATCAGGAAACGGTTCTCCACCACCCCGTCGACAATGGTCTTCGCCGCGTCCTCGGCGCTGATCATGCCGTCGACCGAGGTCATCACCTCGGGCAGGTCCTTGGTCATGTTGGTCTTCACATATTGCGGACAGATGGCGTGCGCCTGGATGCCGTCATCGCCATGCG
>CBDUFA010000012.1:0-12318 GCA_965366295.1 uncultured Hyphobacterium sp. | reverse complement strand
CGAAGACCCGGATTTCGACGGTGAAGCCAGGCCGCAACCCGGCATCCGAATCGGTTACCTGCCGCAGGAACCGGTGCTGGACGAAGGCAAAACCGTGCGCGAAACCGTCGAAGAAGGTGTCAGCGAGATCCGCGACGCGGCCGATGCCGATCTGATCGAGCACCGGCTGACCCTGCATCTCTGGACACGCGACATCGGCCGGCGGGAGACAAAGGCAATGCTGGGCGCGTTGCGCGCCGCGGCGCACGAAGCCTCATTCGCCCTTTCCGGTGGCGTCGTCCTGATTTCCTGCCGCGTCGTCTATTCCGACGTTTTCCGGACCTCCGACAGCCGGTTGGCGCACGGCGTGTTGCGGGTTCAGGCGCTTGTTCAAGCCAATTAACGGAGACCCACATGACCGCTCAACGCGGAAAAGACCTGCTGCTCAAGATCGGCGATGACGGATCGCCGGAAAGCTTTACCAGCGTGGCCGGACTGCGTGCCCGGACCATCACGCTGAATGCGCGGACCATTGATGCGACCCATTCCGACAGCCCGGAGGGCTGGCGCGAATTGCTGGCCGGGGCCGGCGTGAAATCCTGCGCCGTGACAGGCGCGGGCCTGTTCGTCGATGCCGCGGCTGACGAAACTGTCCGCCAGGCCTTCTTCAGCCAGGCAATGCCGAACTGGCAGCTGGTCATTCCAGACTTCGGCGTGATCGAGGGCCCATTCCAGATCGCCGCGCTGGAATATGCCGGCCGGCATGATGGCGAGGCGACCTATTCCCTGTCGCTGGCCTCGGCTGGCGCGCTGACCTTCACGGCGGCCTAGATGAACCCCGCTCGCGGTGAGGTGCCGCTGACCATTGATGGTGAAAGCCGGACGCTGTGCCTGACGCTGGGCGCGCTGGCCGAAATCGAGGCGAGCCTCGCCTGTTCGGGATTTGCCGAGCTGGGCGCCCGCATGGCCCGATTGTCGGCGAGCGACCTGGTGCTGGTGGTCCAGGCGCTGCTCAAGGGCGGGGAGGGCAAGGCGCTGGACCTGTCCGGCGCCCGGATCGACCCCGCCGACGCCGCGCGCGCCGTCGCGCAATGCTTTGAACGCGCGCTGTGACCGCCATTCCCTTCAAGGCATGGCTGGCCCATGCCGCTTGCCGCCTCGGGATCGCACCGCGGGCGTTCTGGCAGTTGTCGCTCCGCGAATGGCAGGCTCTTGCAGGCCCGCCTGAACCCGCACCGCTGCCGCGCAGCGGGCTGACCGAATTGCTCAACACCTATCCGGACACTCGAGATGATATTTGATGACGACGATGCCGAGCGCCTCGCGGACTCCGCCGGACGCGCGGGCGAGGCGCTGACCCGCCTCGCCAACGGGCCGGCGCAGCAGGCCGCCGACGCAATGAGCCAGGCCTTCGACCGGGCCGGGCAGAGTATCGAGACCGCTCTGACCCGCGCCGCGCGTTCCGGCGAATTCAGTTTTGCCTCCATGGTCGACGCGATCCTCCGCGATCTTTCGCGATTGGCCACCGAGCGCTTCGTGACCCAGCCGATCGAAGGACTTGTCGATCAGCTGGCATCGAGCCTGCCTTTCTTCGGGGCCCGCGCCGAGGGCGGGCCGGTGCAGCCGGGCGGCGCTTATCTGGTCGGCGAGCGCGGACCGGAAGTCTTCACCCCTTCAACGGCCGGCGAGGTCGCGGCTGCGATGCCGATCAACGTCACCATCCACATTGATGGGCGAGCGGAACCCGAAACGCTACGGCGCTCGGAAACCCAGATAGCGACCGCGTTGGCGCGCGCTGTCCGGAAAGGCGCGGCCCGGTTATGAGCTCGCAATTCCACGAAATCCGTTTCCCCTTTTCCGTGGCGCTGGGCGCGCGGGGCGGGCCGCAACGGCGAACCGAAATCGTGACGCTGGTCTCGGGCCGCGAGGAGCGCAACGCGCCCTGGGCCCATTCGCGGCGCCGCTGGAATGCCGCGCCGGGTATCCGCACGCGCGATGATGTCGAGCTCTTGTTGGCGTTCTTCGAGGCGCGCCATGGCCAGCTCTACGGCTTTCGTTTCCGCGATCCGCTTGATCATGCCAGCGGATCTGTGGTGACGGCGGCGGACCAGCCCCTGGGCAGTGGCGACGGGGTGACCACCAGCTTCCAGCTTACCAAGCGCTATGCCGACAATGCAGGCAGTTATGATCGCCCGATCCGCAAGCCGGTGGCGGGCAGTATCCGCATTGCTGCGGATGCGGCCGAGCTGACCGAGGACACGGACTTCACTATTGATCCCGAAACCGGCGAAGTCAGCCTGGCGACGCCGCCTGCACCAGGCGTGGCTCTGACAGCCGGGTTTGAATTCGATGTGCCGGTCCGGTTCGACACTGACCGGCTCGACATATCGCTGGACGCTTTCGAGGCGGGCGAAATTTCCGACCTGCCGATCATCGAGATCCGGGCCTGATCCCATGCTGCAAATCCCTTCTGAAATGCAGGCCCGGCTGGCGGCCGGCGCGACGACGCTCGCCTGGTGCTGGCGGGTGACGCGGCGCGATGGTGTGGTGTTCGGCTTTACCGATCACGATGAGACCCTGGTCTTTGAAGATGTGAGCTTTTCGCCCGATAGCGGCTTTACCGGCTCCGAAGTTGAAGCGCGGCTGGGACGCGAAAGCGCCGCAAGCGAAATCGCGGGTCTCTTTGATGATGCCGCGATCAGCGAGGCCGATCTGAAGGCGGGTTTGTGGGATGGTGCGCGCGTGGAAATATTCCGCGTCGACTGGCGCGATGTCTCGTTACGGGTGAAGACCTGGACCGGCGAGACCGGGGCGGTGAGCCATGATGGCACGTCCTTCCGGACCGAGCTCAACGGGCTTACGCGTCGCCTCGACCGGTCTGTCGGTCGCATCTATGCGCGCCATTGCGATGCCAGCTTCGGCGATGCGCGCTGCGGGCTGGATGCCACCATGCCGGACTATCGCGGAAATGGTGTTGTTTCGGCCATCTCGCCTGCCGGTCTGATCGTTGACGGACTGGACGGCTATGCGGATGACTGGTTCACGGCGGGCTGGCTGGACTGGACGAGCGGCAGTCTCGCGGGAAAGCGGGTCCGGGTGGAATTCCATTCCCGGAAACCGGGACAGGTCCGGTTGAGCGTCGACGGACAGGAAACGGCCGGCATCGGCGATGCCTTCACCATCACGGCGGGCTGTGACAAGCGCCATGCCAGTTGCCGCGACAAGTTTGCCAATATCCTGAATTTCCGTGGTTTTGCATTCCTGCCGGGGAATGACGTGCTGATGGCGTCTCCGGCAGCCGACGCGCGCCGCGATGGTGGATCGCGCGGCCTTGCGCCGTGATCCGTGACGAGGCGTTGGCCGAAGCCCGGCGCTGGATCGGCACGCCCTTCCGGCATGGCGCCAGTCTTCTTGGCAGGGGTTGCGATTGTGTAGGACTTGTGCGCGGTGTCTGGCGGGCGCTTTACGGCGCTGAGCCGGAATCGGTTCCGCTTTATGGCCCGCGCGATGCGTCCGCATTGCTTGAAGCCGGCCTGCACCGGCACCTGGTCTGGCGGCCGGTCGCATCGGCCCGGCCCGGCGATGTGCTGGCGTTTGCCTGGAGAGTTGGCGAACCGGCCCGCCATTGTGGAATCCGGGCCGGGACGAATTCTGTCATTCATGCCTATTGGCGGCACCGCGTTGCCGAGACCGCGCTGACGCCCTGGTGGCGTCGCCGGATCACCGGTGCCTTTTCATTTCCAGAAAGAGATAACTGATGGGACAACTCGTCCTCGGATCAATCGGGTCTGCCGCAGGGCAGGCCGCCTTGTCAGGTGGTGTGTCCGTACTCGGCGCACATGTCAGCGGAGCCGCTATTGGCTGGCTAATCGGTGCCGGGCTGGGCGGATGGATCGACCGGCAGCTGTTTCCCGGCGCAACCCGCGAAGGGCCGCGCCTCGATCGTTTGCCGGTGCAAGCGTCGCAGGAAGGCGCGCCGATCCCCGTGCTCTTCGGGCGCAGCCGCCTGGCGGGGCAGGTGATCTGGGCCTCGAACTATAACGAGCAGGCCAGCACGTCCGGCGGCGGCAAGGGCGGGCCGCGCGTGCGCCATTATGCCTACTCGATCAGCTTTGCGGTGGGGATCTGCGAGGGCGCGATCGACGGGATTGGCCGGATCTGGGCCAATGGCGAGGTTCTGGACCAGAGCGGGCTCGATTACCGGCTCTACACGGGCAGCGAGGACCAGCTGCCGGACCCATTGATCCAGGCCATCGAGGGCGCTGAAGACACGCCGGCCTATCGCGGGCTGGCCTATATCGTGTTCGAGGACTTGCCGCTCGAGACTTTCGGCAACCGGATCCCGAACCTGTCGTTCGAAGTGTTCCGGTCGCCCGGTCACGACAACCGGCTCGAAAAGCGGGTGCGCGGAGTCGACCTAATCCCCGCGACCGGCGAGTTCGCCTATGCCACGACACTCGTGCGGGAAGATGCCGGCCCGGGCCGACAACATTGGCTCAACATCAATAATGCGCGCGGTCAGACCGACTTCTTTGCGGCGATCGACGATCTCGAAGCCCGGCTGCCCGATTGCCGCTCCGTGATGCTGGTCTCGGCCTGGTTCGGGAGTGACCTCCGCTGCGGCGAATGCGAGATCCGTCCGGGCGTCGAGGCCCGCGAAAAGACAACCCGCCCCTTGACCTGGTCGGTCGCGGGGGAAGATCGCACGACGGCCTGGCTGGTCAGCGAGGCCAACGGCTCACCGGCCTATGGCGGCACACCGGCTGATGCCACGTTGATCGAGGCCATTGCCGAGCTGAAGGCACGCGGGTTCTCGGTCTCGCTCTACCCCTTCATCCTGATGGACATATCGGCGGGCAATAGCCTGCCCGACCCCTATGGCGGCGCAGAACAGGCCGCTTACCCCTGGCGAGGCCGGATCACCTGTCATCCGGCACGCGACGAGCCGGCGACAGCAGACCAGACGACATTGGCCGAAAGCCAGGTCGGGGACTTCTTCGGGACGGCCAGCGCGGATGATTTCACTGTGTCTGGCGGCACGGTCAGCTATTCCGGGCCGGCCGCGTGGCGCTTCCGGCGCTTCATCCTGCATCACGCGGCGCTGGCGCAGGCCGCCGGTGGCGTGGACGGGTTCCTGATCGGCTCGGAATTGCGCGAGCTGACATGCGTGCGCGGCCCCGGCAACACATTCCCCGCTGTCGACGCCCTGGCGGAGCTTGCGGGCGAGGCGCGATCGCTGCTCGGGCTGGGCACACGCCTGTCCTATGCGGCCGACTGGAGTGAGTATTTTGGTTTTCATCCGCAGGATGGCTCTGGCGACGTCTTCTTCCACCTGGATTCCCTCTGGTCAGCCCCGGAAATCGATGCCGTGGCGATCGACTGGTATGCGCCGCTGGCGGACTGGCGTGATGGCCAGGAGCATCTCGATGCGAGCGTCGCCGAAAGCATTCACGCCGCCGCCTACCTCGCCGGAAATATCGAGGGCGGGGAAGGCTATGACTGGTTCTATGCCAGCGAGGCCGACCGGGCTGCACAGATTCGCACGCCAATTACCGACGGGGCTTACGGAAAGGACTGGACATTCCGCTTCAAGGATATCCGCAACTGGTGGGCGCAACCGCACCATGAGCGCTTGGGCGGGATGGAAGCCGCCGCGCCAACGAGCTGGGTGCCGGAGAGCAAGCCGATCTGGTTCACCGAGCTCGGCTGCCCGGCCATCGACAAGGGTGCCAACCAGCCAAATGTCTTCGTCGATCCAAAGAGTGCGGAAAGCGCGCTGCCGTATTTCTCGACCGGCGAACGGGATGACCTGATCCAGCGCCGCTATATCGAGGCGGTGCTCGACTACTGGTCGCCCGATGCCGGAAACAACCCGGTCTCATCCGTCTATGGCGCGGAAATGATCGATCCGGACGGGGTGCATGTCTGGACCTGGGATGCGCGGCCATTCCCCGACTTTCCCGCGCGCACTGTGACCTGGGCAGACACCGATAACTGGCACACCGGCCACTGGCTCAACGGACGGGCCGGCTTGTCGCCGCTTGAACTGATCGTCTCCGAATTGTCGGGTCGCGCCGGACTCGATATCGCGTGCGCCGGTCTCGGCGGCCTGGTCTCGGGCTTTGTGGTCGACCGCCCGATGGCGGTGCGCGATGCGCTCGCTCCGCTCATGGCGGCATATGGATTCTCGCTCGCCGATTTGGCCGATGGCGCCTACGCGATCGGCGGCGTGGCAGGCCCGGCGACTGTCCTGGCCCATGACAATCTGGTCCTGCGTGAACAAGGCCAAGCTGTGACCGAAAGCATTGGAGAGCGCGCCGCACTGCCGCGCGATGTCCGGATCCGCTACCAGCTGGACTCACCCGACTATCGCGGGTCGAGCGTTTATGCACGGCGCGAGACCGGCGACCTGGAAGCCGTTCTGGACGTGTCCCTGCCATTGCTCGCGGAAGAAACAATGGCGACTGGCTGGGCCCGTCAGATGCTGGACCGGGCTCATGACAGCCTCGCCGCGATCCAATTCGAGTTGCCGCCATCCCTGATGCAGCTTGAGCCTGGCGACCTGTTCTCGCTCGGCGATGACGATTTCGCGGTGGATTCTGTCAGCGGACTGGTGGTGCGGCGAATCGAGGCGGGGGCGCCTGCTTCCGCCCGGCCTGAACTGAATGGCTCGGTTCCGGCCGGGCCTGGTCATGTTGCCGTTCCAGGAACCCAGCCCGCCCTTTTCCTGATGGATGCACCTTGCCTGCCGTTCGAGACCGGAGCCCGCAATGGCTTGCTGGCCGCAGCGTGGGCAAACCCGTGGCCCGGCCCGGTCACGGTCTGGGGCGGCAGCTCCGCAGACCGGCTCACCATGCGGACCCGGATTGAAAAGCCCTGCATCGCCGGTGAGCTGGTCACGGCTTTGCCGCACCTGCCCGAAGGCCGATGGGTTGAACACGCCGAGCTGGACGTCTGGCTTTATGCCGGAGAACTGGTGCCGGCGGCCCCGCTCGACATCCTGGGCGGGGCAAACCGTCTCATGATCAAGTCCGGCAGCGGTTGGGCGCTGGTTCAGTTCCGGACCGCGCAATACATCGACGATCAAACCTACCGGTTGGGCGGATTGCTGGCGGCGGCAGAGATCGATGACGGCGTCGCGGCTGACGGCGCGCCGGTAATTGTCGTCGATGAAAGCCTCGTTGCGCTCGCTCTGGAGCCAGGCGAACGGGGGCTGGAGCAGAACTGGCTGGCGCTGGTTGAAGGTGTTCGGCCCGACCCGGCCTTGCACACACTCGAATCGATCACCTATTCGGGCGCGGATATCGCGCCGCTGGCGCCCGCCCATCTCAAGCCGGTCCTGATGCCGGATGGTCTCTCGCTCAGCTGGATAAGGCGTGTGCGCTTTGGTGGTGATGACTGGGCGTCGGCCGAATTGCCGCTGCAGGAAGAATCGGAGCGCTACCGGATCCGGTTGAGCCAGGCGGGTTCGTTGCTGGACGAGATGGAAAGCCAGGCTGCGTTCCTGTGGCTCTCGGCGGACTATCTTTCCACCTTGCCGGCCAGCCCGACGACCATTTCCGTCGCGCAGGTGTCCGTCCGGTATGGTCCCGGCGCCGCAGCTTCGTGCCAGATTTCGCTGTAGACCGCTTGCCAATTCGTCCGCATTGCGGCAACTCCGCAAGCGATGAGCGATCCCTACAAGATACTGGGCGTGGCGAAAGGGGCATCGGATAGCGAAATCCGGTCCGCCTACCGCAAGCTGGCCAAGCAGCTTCATCCGGATGCCAATCCGGGTGACAAGACTGCCGAAGACCGGATCAAGCAGGTCAGCAACGCATTCCGGCTGCTGTCGGATTCCAGCAAGCGCGCCCGCTATGACCGCGGTGAGATCGACGCCAATGGCGAGGAAATCGCGCCGCACCATCATTTCCGGCAAGCGCGGCGGGGCCGGCAAGGCGGCGCCGAGTTCACCGACATATTCTCCGACCTGTTCAATGATTTCGGGGCGCAAGCGCGCAAGGGGGGCGATCTTGCCGCCAGCCTGGACATTGATTTCGCGACCGCGGCGCGCGGTGGCTCACAGCGTATCAGCCTGCCGGAAGGCCGTCGCGTGGACGTCAACATTCCTACCGGGGTCGAGGACGGCAAGACATTGCGGCTCGCCGGCCAGGGTCAGTCCGGCCAGAATGGCGGTCCGAGCGGGGATTTGCTGATCACGCTGTCGGTGCAGCCGCACCGCTGGTTCCGGCGCGACGGCGATACCATCCGCCTCGACCTGCCGGTCTCCATCAAGGAAGCCGTGCTCGGCGCCAAGGTCCGGGTTCCCACCCTGCAAGGGGCGGTGGATGTGAAAATCCCGCCGAACTCCACATCAGGCACCTTGCTCAGGCTGAAAGGCCGCGGGATTACCCGCAAGGGCAAAGCCGCGGGGGACCAGATCGTGCGGATCCTGGTCGATGTCCCGGAAAGCGCTGAATTGCGCGATTTCCTCGGGAAATGGACCCCGCCAGCGGGATACAACCCTCGCAAAAATGTCAAAATCTGATTATCTGTTCATTCAGCGCGCGTTCAGTGACAAGAGGGCAGATTGCCGTTCATGAACAAGAGACACTTCATAACGGCTGGCCTTGCGGCCCTGCTTTTCTCGGTTTCCGGCCTGGCCTTTCCGGTCAGCTCGGCCGATGCGCAATACGTGCAGGACCGCCTTTCGGCCGGTCAGGCGCGCGATGCCCGCGATGCCGGCGATGTTCTGCCGGCCTTGCGTGTGATTTCCATCGTGCGTGGCCGCTATCCCGGCGCAGAAGTGCTTGATGCCCAGTTGCGGCAGGGATCGTCACCCCAGTATGTTGTGACCATCCTGACCCGCGAAGGCCGGCGCATTGACGTGATTGTCGATGCGCGGACCGGCCAGATCCTTGGCGAGCGATAGGTGAGACGATGCGCGTACTGGTCGTAGAAGATGATCCGGATCTGAACCGTCAGCTGACACGGGCCCTGACCGATGCCGGCTATGCCGTGGATACGGCGACAGATGGCGAGGAAGGCCATTTCCTGGGCGATACCGAGCCTTATGATGCCATCGTGCTCGACCTGGGCTTGCCGCAGATCGACGGCGTAACTGTGCTGGAGCGCTGGCGTTCGGACGGACGCGACGTTCCCGTGCTGATCCTGACCGCCCGCGACCGCTGGAGCGAAAAGGTCGCCGGATTTGATGCCGGCGCCGACGATTATCTGACCAAGCCCTTCCATACCGAGGAATTGCTGGCCCGGTTGCGGGCGCTGACCCGTCGGGCGGCCGGCCATGCGTCGTCCAGCATCGATTGCGGCACGCTCTCGGTCGATACGCGCGGTGCGCGCGTCTTCATCGACGGTGCGCCGGTGAAGCTGACATCGCACGAATTCCGCCTGATCAGCTACATGGCGCACCATCAGGACCGCGTGATTTCGCGCTCGGAGCTGGTGGAGCATATCTATGATCAGGACTTCGACCGGGATTCCAATACGATCGAAGTCTTTATCGGCCGCCTGCGCAAGAAGATCGGGTCGGACCGGATCGAAACCGTGCGCGGGCTCGGCTACCGGCTGATTGATCCCGACGCCAAGGCCGCGTGAAAACCGGAACGCGCTCGCTATTCAGACGGCTCGTGGTCACGGCCACGGTCTGGACCCTCGTTGCGCTGATCGCGGTCGCGTTGGCCCTTACAACTGTTTTCCAGAACTCGATACTGCGTGCGCTGGACGATCGCCTCGAAGCGGTTGCCCTGACCGTGATCTCGACTGCCGAACGGCTGGAGTCCGGCCGTGTGGAACCGGCACAACCGCCGCTCGACAGCCGCTATAACCGCGCTTTCCAGGGGCTTTACTGGCAGGTCAACGGGATTGATGGCGACGAGGCCGGCGAGGTGCTCGGTGAATCCGAGTCGCTGCTCGACGAAGTGATCACGGTGCGGCCCGACGCCTACGCCGAAGCGCTGGAGAATTTCGGCCAGCCCACCGCCTATAATGCCAAGGGGCCGGATAACCAGTTGCTGCGGGTGGTGATCCAGGCCGTCGAATTGCCCGATGAGGGTGGGCGGATCCTCGTGGTCGCAGCCGAAGACCGGCGTCCGGCTGATGCCGAGGTGCGCCGCTTTGCCGTCGTGACCATCGCCATATTCCTGGTTTTCGGAATCGTGCTCGCGGCCGGTGTGATCGTGCAGGTCCGGGTCGGCTTGTCGCCCGTGCTGAAAATGCGTGACGCTGTCGCCGATGTGCGATCCGGGCGCAGCGAGCGGGTTGAGGGCGACTTTCCGGTCGAACTTCAACCGCTTGGCGTTGAGTTGAACTCCCTGCTCGATCATTCGCGCGAAGTGGTGGAACGCGCCCGGACCCATGTCGGTAATCTGGCGCACGCGCTGAAAACACCGATTGCCGTCCTGCTCAACGAGACGGCCTCTGACAAGAGCGAATTGTCGTCGCTGGTGCGCCGGCAAACCGAAACCATGTCGCGGCAAGTCGATCACCATTTGCGCCGAGCACGCGCGGCAGCGCATGCCAAGGCCATCGGCGCGCGCTGCGATGTCGGTGAGGTCGTCGATGACCTGACCCGGACCCTCAACAAGATCTATGGCCGGCAGGGCAAGACTGTCGAAGCCCGCTGCGAGCCTTCGCTGGAATTCCGCGGTGAACGCCAGGACCTCGAGGAAATGGTCGGCAATCTTTGCGACAATGCCTGCAAATGGGCGAAGGCGCGGGTGGTCGTGACGACGGGCCTGATCGAGGAGCGTCAGGTTTTCGTCCGCGTCGAGGATGATGGTCCGGGCATGGATGCCGAGCAGCGGGAAATGGCGCTCAAGCGCGGCGTGCGCCTTGATGAAGAGGCGCCGGGGACCGGTCTGGGCCTGTCGATCGTGGTCGACCTTGCGCGCGTCTATGGCGGTGAAATGAAACTGGGTGTGTCCGAGCTCGGCGGGTTGTGCGCCGAGCTGCAACTTCCGGGTATTCATCGCTAAAGCCCGATTAACGTTATTCTTCTAGGTTCATGGACTGAAAAAGGTCCATGGAGCCATGTCGACGCTCTCCGAACAGCAATTGGCGGCGCTATCTGCCTTGTGGGACACGCTTCCGGGCGCGACCCGCGAGAAATTGTGGCTGGCCGCGGGCGAGACCGGCAAGCTGGCCGACACGTTTCGCTTGCTGGATGCCCGCGCAAAGCTCAAGGAGCCGAAGTCGGCTTCAGGTGCGAGCCCGCTTTTCAGGATATTTGCAGACGTCACCGGCGGCGATGACCGGCCGCCGAGCCATGCGCGGTTCAGTCAATCGCAATTGAAACGGATCCATGAGCTGGCCGGTCTGGAGAAGATCAAGCTCCCGTCAGAAGCCGGCGAGCAGGCCCGCTGGAAGGCTTGCCGCGAGGAAGCGGCCGATGCCGTTACCCGGCTGATAGAACGCGCCGAAGCCGACAAGGCCGTCAGGACGCCCCTGGTGGATGCCTGTGGTCAGGACTTTGCTGCCTTGCTGGAGGACGCGGCGTGCCTGCTCAGACATGACCAGGCGCTCACCGATTCACTCCGGCCGTTCGACGAGACCATTCCGGAGCTTTCGCCGGACCTCGTGACCGCAGCCCGCGATGCCTATGAGAAGATTTGTTCCGAGGCGCCGGAAGCCAGTCTGTGGTTCCTGAAAATCCTCACCGCACGGCTTGAAAAGACAACGCAGATTTTCCGTGTCGTCGAGAAGATCGGGCGCCGCAATGACGATGCGTTGGTCTCCAAGACCGACCTCGCCGATATCGGCGACCTGGTGCTCGCCAATGCCGAGTTTCATGCCGGTCGCTTTGCGAGAATGCCGGAGACGCTGGCCGAGGCCGATACGGCAGGTCATGCGCTGGCAGACTTCGTGCGAACCTCGGTCGGCATGACCCGCGAATTCGGCATCCGCAAGGACGGGCGCTGGGGCAAGACGCTGTTTGCCATCCGCGCCAATGCCTCTGCCTCGCTCGAGGAATTCTTCAAGCATGTCGAGAAGACTTTCTCACGCGCCGTGCCGCATCCCGGCAAGGGCCATCGCGGCATGGCCCGGCCCGAACCCTTGCCCAGGGCTGACCGCATCGAGCGTGCGGAGGCTGATCTACGTTTCCTCGCCATTTCCGGCGAGTGGGCATCCCAGGCGGCCGTCGGCGGCGCCCAGAAACATGTTGCCGACATGGTTCGGGACGAGCTCGACGAATGTGCGCGGGCGCTGCTGGAAATCCTTCGTACTGCCGAAGGCGATGCCGCGGAGCTGGCGGCCGAGGGTCTCGAACTGATCGTTCGCTATATGCGGGCTTTCAAGGACGAGGAAAACGCCGAGCTGATCCATCGCCGCGCCGTTGCGGTG
>CBDUFA010000011.1:0-13004 GCA_965366295.1 uncultured Hyphobacterium sp. | reverse complement strand
CATATCGCCGCTCTGGCGGTTCCGGATCCGGGGCTTCTCGCCTGGATCGAGGCGACGCTCGCCAACCTGTTTTCGGGCGAGGCCGTGCGTATGTACTGGACCGTCCTCAGCTGGCTAACGGTCTATGCCGCCATCGCCATCTTCATCTCGTCGGTCGATGACGCATTCCTGGACATCTACTACTGGGTGCTGACCGCGCAGCGCGTCGTGACCCGGCCGTTCCGCTATGTGCCGTCGATGAAACAGCTTCACGAGATGGAGCAGAAGAAGCTCGCCATCATGGTGCCCGCCTGGCACGAGGCCGACGTCATCGGGCGTATGCTGGTCAATACCCTCAAGACGATGGATTACCGCAACTACGAGATCTTCGTAGGCGTCTACCCCAATGACCAGGAGACGATCAACGAGGTCCAGCGCATCGTGCGCCAGAATCCGGGCATCAACATTGCTTTCGTCGGACATAATGGGCCCACCTGTAAGGCCGACAATCTGAACTGGATGATTGCCGGTGTCGTCAAGCGCGAAGAGGAACTCGGCCGGCAATTCGACGGTGTCGTGATGCAGGACTCCGAGGATGTAATTCACCCGATGTCCTTCAAGGTGATCAATGCCTATCTCGACCGCGCCGACATGCTGCAGCTCCCCGTCCTGTCCATGCCGCGCAAATGGAATGCGCTGACGGCATGTCATTACATGGACGAGTTTGCCGAATGGCACGGCAAGGACCTGATTGCCCGCTCTCACATGACAGACCTGGTGCCCTCGGCGGGGGTGGCGACGGCGTTCAGCCGCGCGGCGATCGAGCTTCTCCGCAAGGAGCGCCACAACCAGCCCTTCAATGTCGACTCGCTGACCGAGGACTACGATATCGGTCACCGCTTCTATGAAGCAGGGCTCAAGTCCATGTTCGTGCGCTACTGGGCGCGCATGCCCTACGCCACCCGCAAGGCATGGCTTGGCAATCGCGACGTCAGCAAATACCGCCGCGAACTTGTCTGTACCCGGGAATTCTTCCCGGACAACATCAAGGTGTCGGTCCGGCAGAAGTCACGCTGGATGCTCGGGATTTCCTATCTGGGCTGGAAACAGCTTGGCTGGATCGGACCGGCCTCACACCGCTATTTCCTCTATCGCGACCGCAAGGCGATCTGGACCGCGCCGACAGGCATGCTGGCCTACGCCATTCTGCTGCAGTGGGCGCTCTATTGGCTGATCGCGACGCTTTTTCCGCAAGCGGGCAGCCTGCCGCCACTGATCGATCCGAACAGCTGGGTCTGGTCGATCGTGCTGATCAACTTCGTTTTCCTCGTGAACCGGGTAGTGCATCGTCTGGTATTCACGGGCTGGGCGCATGGGCTGAAATACGCGCTACTCGCGCCGGTCCGCATGGTCTGGGCCAATTATATCGGCTATCTCGCCTCGATGCGGGCGGCGCGCCGCTATCTCTGGCACGTGATCAGCGGCAATCGGTTGACCTGGGACAAGACCATGCACGCCTATCCCTCCATGGCCGAGCTCGGCCAGGGCGAGGGGGGACGCCTCGGTGAAGCCCTTATCTACTGGGGGGCGATTGATGAACCCGCCTTGCAACGCGCGCTCGCTATCCAGGAGGAGGAATATCGCCCGCTGGGGCTGCTCCTGCTGGACACGGGTGTCATCAATGATGAGCAGCTGGCGGACGGCGTTGCCGAACACATGGGCTGGGATCGCATCGACTTTGACCCGCTCGCCACCAAGCCGGAACTTCTGAAACAGGTGCCGGTCGACCTGGCAGCGAAATATGGGATTTTCCCGGTCGGCAAGGATGGCCGCCACTTGCAAGTGGCGACGGGGGAGCCACTTAGCGAAACGCAGCTCGCTGAAGTTCGTCACAAGCTGGGGCGGTCCATCAAGGTGGCCGCCGCGCCGCTCAGTGATGTCAGCTTCGGGATCCGCTTTGCCTATGCACCGGAAGTGCTCGATGGTGACATGCGTGCCGCACGTGTCCTGAAACGCTTGTCGATGCTCGATGACGATCAGACAGAGCGGGTTTGGCGCAGCTTGCGGCGGGACTGGGTGCGCCTCGGCGATCACCTCGTTCGTCGCGGCGCGTTGACCCATGCCCAGCTCCTGACCGAGCAGAAAGGCGTGGATGCTGCAGATGAATTAGCGCTTGGCCATGCGTTGCTGCAAAAGCGCGTCATAAAGAAATCCGATCTCGAGGCCGCATTGACGGCTCAACCCAAGCCTCCCTTCGGCTACGTTCAGCGCGCCAAGGCGCTGGGCTTCCTGACCGATACCGAGGTTGTCGAAATCCGGGAGGCGCATGCCGACCTGGTAATGGAGGATGCCTGATGTCCCGTTATTACAAGCGTGGCTGGATTGCCCCGGCGAAAGCCAATTACCGCCCGCGTCTCCTGCTCGCCTCCACGGTTTCCCTGACGGCCGTCACGTTCGCGGTGTCCGCGAACGCTGATGGTGACCTGCAGGACATCGACCTCCGCCGGGAAAGCGCACGAATGGCGGCCGAAGTGGAAGGTTGCACGCAAGCCCTGCCGGAACTTCTGAGCCTGGCAGAGGATAGCCGTCAGGCCGAGGACTACATTCGCGCCGCCGAATGCGCCATTGAAGCCGGCAATGCCGGGCTGGCCGCTGACCAGCTCTGGCAAGCCGTGCTCTACCGTCATCAGCTGGATGATCAGCGGCGGGCCTATGTGTTCCGGAGCCTGGGATACCAGGCAGAAGCCGCAGGCCAGTTTTCGCGCGCGTCGATCGGGTGGACAGAAGCCGCGCGTCTTACAGGCGAAGCAGCAGACCAGCTCATGGCCGCGCGGGCGGCGCGTCTTGATGGCCGTGCGCCAGCGGCGAGCGCTCAACTGCAACGGATCAATGCGGAAACGCTGACGGGTGGATCGTTGGCGCTGTATTTCGAGGAACGTGGTCTGGCGCTGGGCGGCAGCCAGCCGGCCGCGGCTGCGGCCTATCTCGGGCAGGCGATCGCGATAGAGGATCGGGCCTATCGGCGGTTCCAGCGCGGCCTGTTCCTGCAACAGGCCGGTGATGAACGCGCGGCTCTGGCGGAATTCCGGACGGCGCTGCAAAGCGAGCCGCGCAATGTCGATGTCCTGCTCTCGACGGCTTACTCGGCTCAGCGAGTGGGCGATCCCGGCCTGGCCGCCGACCTGTTTGCACGGGTTCTGGCGATCGATCCCTCCCGTACGCAGGTGCAGGAAGACCGCGGCTATGCCTTGCTGGCCGCCGACCGGGAAGAGGAGGCCGCCGCTGCCTTCCGCGCCGCAATTCTGGATCCGGCTCCGCGTGCTGGCGAAACCGACGCTGAGCGATCCGACCGGATTTATCGCTTGCGCCGCCAGGTCGAGCAGATCGAACGGACCACCTATGGCTTTGTCTTCGCCTCCTATCGCGATGGCTCGACAGCAACCGGCCTGAACCTGCCGGAAACCGGGCCGAACGAAACCCAGATCGGTGGTGAATTCGGCTGGCGGCCGGATGCGCTGAATACGTCCAACACCGGTTTGACGCTGTTCGGGCGCGCCTATGTATCTGCCGATCCCGGCACAATCACGCTGAACGAGGATACCCTCCAACTGGGTGTGGGTGCCCGCTGGAAGCCGTTCGGTGATCATGATTTCTACTTGGCTGGCGAACGCATGATTGCGGGCGGTGACCTGGCGCGGGATGCCTGGTTATTGCGTGCGAGTTATGGCTGGTCCAATGGCCTGGACTGGAACCCGAATGAGGCGTCCTGGAATTACACGACCGTCTTTGCGGACCTGGCCTATATCCCGGATGATCCTGAATTTCTCTCCGCCTATGCGTCCGTTCGCCAGGGGCGCCGCTTCCGCACGGCGGATCGCTGGACCGTGACGCCGTACATTACCGGCGTTGCTCAATGGTCTGACGACACTTTCCAGGAACGCGAACGGCTTGAAGTCGGCCCCGGCGTTGTGTTCTCGCACTGGTTTGACGAGAGCGAAACGGTCGCGCCGCGTCAACGGCTGGATCTCGAAATGGAATACCGGTTCGGCGTCGGCGACACGGATGATGAAGCTTTCATCGCCCGCGCCGTCTGGCACTTCTAGAATAGCGGAATATCAGGCAAGCGCGCTGGCCGGCAGTGGCCGCCAGCTGACGGCCACGCCGAGCTGATTGAAGATCTGCGTCCAGTAGGTCCGGAGCGGGCCATTCTGCTCTGTTTCCCAGCCGGCGCGTTCGATCAGGTGAATTTCCATTGTCACCCCGGCCAGGGCAAAACCGTACTGGTCGCGGATGGCCTGCACGGTCTGTTCAACTGGCGGCAGGCGGTCCAGCAGCGCCCCGCGGGAGCGGCCATAGACCGTGAAGATCTCCGAGTTCTGCAGCATGTCGCTGACCAGCACGATACGCCGTCCGGGGACGGTTTGCGACATGGATTCCTGCTGGGTCAGCTCGGCGAGAGCTTCGAGGATCGGGCTTTGCGGCGCATCCTTGGGCACGACAAGGTCGGCGAGGGCGCGCTGCAAGGGCGCATCGAACAGCGCTTCATAGCGCGCCTGTATCCGATCGGGATTGCGATAGAGCGGATTGACCTGGTCGCCACTGCCCGGATTGCAGAGCGAGAACTCGTTGGTGTCGGCGAGCCGGCCGGTTTCGTCCAGCTCGAACAGGGAAAGGCGTTCGCCAATGCCCAGCGTGTCGCGTTCATTAAGAATGATCCGCTCGATCGCGGCCGCCTGGGCGGGTGAATAGAGGTCGGTCTTGTCGATGATCACGACGCGATGTGGTGGAACCACACCGGAAATACAAAGCGTGTCGGCGTCATACTCGGCGGGGCGCAGCGTCATCGCGAAATAGCTGACCGCTGCAATTACCCCCGCCACAATGATCAGGTTGAATATACCGATAAGGTCACGACCGGACATGCTTCACCTCCCCCAAGGCAGGATCAGCGCGCGCGGGCCGACCCGAAATCTTCCGCCATTTCCATCAGAAGGAGCTGGGCTTCCGCAATCTGCTCTTCGGGCGAGTTGCGACCACCTGCGGCCTTCTTGACTACACGGTTGAGCTCGCGGGCCGAGCGTTCTGCGCGGCGTTGCACCACACCGAAGCCCGGGATCGCATCATCAAACGTGCGGCCCTTGTAGGCGGCGATGATGGCAAAGGTCAGGCCCAGAGTCAGCAAGAGATATGCTTCCAGGGTCTGGAATGAGAATGGCGCGGCAATCAGGTGCTGGATCGGGGCGATGAGGTCACCCGTGACGTCGGTCCCGCCAAGCGCCAGAGAAGCGGCGTGGATTTCCAGCAGGTCGCGATAGTGCGCGGCCGCCAGGTTGAGCACGGCAATGAAAGCCACGGCAATCGGCAGACCGACAAGCGCGGCGCCGAAAGACCAGATTTTTTGAGGGTTGGTCAGGTGACGCAGGCAGAGATAGCCGATCACGAAGAAGGCCGTAATGACGTTCACGAACGACACGGTAATGGCTTGCAACCAGCCGCCCAGCAAGCCCAGGTCGGAACTGCCGGCGAAGAAATACGCGTTGGCCAGACCTTCAAAAAGGACCAGCACGGCGAGTACCGAAAAGGTCAGGATGTGGGAGTCCGGATAAATCGCCGAGCGTTCGATCGGCTTGCCGGCATTGCCGCTCTTTTCCTTGCCGATCGGATCGTCGAAGGCCCAGCCCGAAGTGCGTCGGAACGCCTTGAGATTTTCGAAGTCGCGGCGAGCGCGTGACAGCGCGAACTGCAAATCGAAATCCTGGATATGTGCCGCGTTGGCAAAGTGATCGCTGGCCAGACCGCGCGAATTATAGTCGCGCTCGTTTTCCGGCTTGTAGAATTGCCGCGTCTGGGTCTCGTTGAGATCGTTTGCAGCCATGTTCTCCCCCATTTCAGTAGTAGACAGCCCGCGCCGGGAGTGGCGCAAATCATTGGTTAACCATGAAATGTGGCAGATTGCGGCGGCAATGCGGGCTGAATTGGGGTCATTTGATGGGCAATGGGATCAATCCGTTTATGTTCGGTTCATGAAGGGAGGACGCAATGAAATCCACACGACGTGAAATCCTCGGCGGGCTGGCCCTGGGCGGGGGCGCGATGGCCTTGTCCGGCCATGCGGGTGCGCAGGAAAACCTGACCGGCGATACCATCCGTTGCGCCGAAGGACTCTTCGGGATCGACTATACCGAGACCGAAATCGAGCAGATGGTGATCGGGCTGGACGACTGGGCCGAAAGCACAGCGCGGCTGCGCGCGATGGATCAGCCAAATGCCTTGCAACCCGCCACGACATTCGACCCGCGGCTTCCGGGCGTATCCTATGGCGGTTCGGAGACGATCGTTGCCTTGCCACCGGACGCGCCGGGCAGCGTTCCGCAATCTGAAACCGATATCGCGTTTGCGCTGTCCTGGAAGCACGCAAAATGGATGCAGGCGGGACAATTGTCGTCAGAACGCCTGACGCGGATTTATCTCGAACGGATCGCGCGATTTGGCGACACGCTCGAATGCTTCGTCACACTGACTCCGGATATCGCTCTGGACCAGGCGCGGGCAGCGGATGCTGGGTTCGAGCGGGGTGAGATTGCAAGCCCGTTGCAGGGACTGCCCTATGCCTTGAAAGATATCATCGATGTTGCCGGCACCCACAGCACCTGGGGCGCAACGCCCTATCAGGACCGTATCGCAGAACGCGACGCCGCGGCCTATCTGCGGCTCCGGGAAGCTGGCGCTGTGCTTCTCGGAAAGTCGACGAGCGGTGCGATCGCCTACAATGATCTCTGGTTCGGCGGGCTGACACGGAATCCCTGGAATACGGATGAAGGGTCGTCCGGCTCCAGCGCCGGGTCCGCGGCTTCTGTTGCTGCCGGCCTGGCCAGTTTCGCGATCGGCACAGAAACGCTCGGTTCGATCGTGTCGCCATCGCACCGTTGCGGGACAACCGGTCTCCGGCCGACATTCGGACGTGTGTCCAGGGCCGGTGCCATGGCGCTTTGCTGGTCGCTGGACAAGATCGGCGCGATCACGCGAAGCGTTGCCGATACCGCCCTCGTGGTCGATGCTCTGAATGGCCTTGATCCAGCAGATGCCTCGTCGGTTTCGGCTGAATTCGGCGTCGACTGGCTCGCCGATCTGTCTGACCTGCGCGTTGGGTACATTCCCGCCGACTTCGAAACAGCGCCGGCCCCGGATCAGGCAGCTCTGCAGGCGGTGCGGGATCTTGGTTGCGAACTGGTCGAGATCAATCTGCCCGACCTGCCTTACGGCGCGCTGGGTGCGGTTGTCGAGGTCGAAGCTGCCGCAGCATTCGAGGAGCTGACGCTTTCGGGGCGGGATGATGAATTGCGGTGGCAGGAGCCGCGTGCCTGGCCAAACACCTGGCGGCGCGCACGCATGCGGTCAGCCGTGGATTACGTGAATGTCGACCGCTTCCGTCGGCAGGTCTGTGAAGTGATGCAGAATATCTTCGCGGACTGCGATGTGGTGATCGGTCCGAACTTCGCGTCCAACATGCTGCTGATTACCAATTTCACGGGTCATCCCGGCCTGATATTCCGTTCGGGCTTTACGGACCGGCCGCTCAACCCGCTCACAGCCAGTGGCAATGCGCCAGACGAGGCGCGTTTCCGGATGCCCTATGGCACCAGCCTCTGGGGCCCGCTTTTCCGGGAGGACCGTTTGCTGGCGCTGGGCCGTGCGCTGGAAGCCCGCCTCGATGTCGCGTCAGAAAGACCGGAGATTTTTGCATGATGGACGATCACGTCTTCTACGATTGCGCGACAGCGCCCAGCCCGCGCCGCGCACGGATCTTCTTGGCCGAAAAAGGCCTCGAAATTCCGACAGTTCAGGTGGATTTGCGGCATGGGGAGCAGCTGGGCGACGATTTTCGCGCCATCAACCCGCGATGCACCGTACCGGCGCTAAAGCTTCCGGACGGCACGGTGCTGGGCGACAATGCGTCGATTGCCCGATACCTCGAAGAAACTAGGCCGGAACCGCCGCTGATGGGCACCACACCCGTCGAGAAGGCGCTCGTGGCCGAGTGGAACGCGATCGCGGAGTCCGAGGGCTTGTTGGCAATTGCCGAAATCGTGCGCAACTCGCTTCCGGGAATGAGGGGACGGGCGCTGACCGGGCCCAAGTCCTATGATCAGATACCGGAGCTGTCCGAGCGTGGCCGGATCCGTGCGCAAGCCTTCTTCGAAACACTCAATTCCCGGCTCGAGACGAGTGCATATCTGGCAGGCGAGAATTTTTCCGTTGCCGATATCACGGCCTTCATCGTGGTGGAGTTTGCCGGCTGGGTGAAGCTGGAGCCGGCGGAGAATCATTCGGCGCTCCGCGAGTGGCGGACAGCGATTGCGGCCCGGCCCAGCGCGCGGGCGTGAACACTGTTTATGTGACATTGACGCAACGATAATCGGGAAAAGGACCCGAATCGTCGCCCGGAAACCGCCGGGTGCTATTTCGGAAGCATTCCAATCTTTTTCCCGACGCGGAAATGAGACAGAATTGCGACTATCAAAAAGCGGCACAAAGCCGATTGATCAAGACGAAACTGGCTTCAGCCAGGACCGGGAGGAAATCGAATGAAAATGTTTAGCCGCGCAGCCCTTATGGCTGCCGTATCCGCAGCCGCTTTTGCCACACCGGCAATGGCGCAGGAACGCCAGACGGTCGACGTGATCACCGTTACGGCCCAGAAACGTGAACAGGGCATCCAGGACGTGCCGGTTGCCGTGACGGCATACACAGCCGAGCTTCTGCAGAATTCGGGCGTCCGCGACATTCGCGACCTGGCCGTAATTGCGCCGGGCCTCAATGTCACATCGACCTCGAGCGAATATTCAACCACCGCACGGATTCGCGGCGTGGGTACTGTGGGGGATAACCCGGGCCTCGAATCTTCCGTGGGTATCGTGATCGACGGCGTGCCGCGCGCTCGGAACGGTGTGAGCTTTGGTGATCTTGGCCAAATCGAACGCATCGAAGTACTTCGTGGTCCGCAAGGCACGCTGTTCGGGGCCAACACCTCGGCCGGTATCATCAACATCGTCACCGCAGGCCCCGAATTCGAATTCGGTGCCGAAGGCGAAGCAACCTACATGGGGGGCGGCGCTGACGGCTTCCGGATTTCCGGCAGCGTCACCGGTCCGCTCGTTGAGGACCAGGCGGCCTTCCGCCTTTATGCGGCGCGTGGCGACCGTGACGGCTTCCAGTCGGTGCAGACCTTTGGCGGCCCGCGCACGATCAGCGAAGACAACAACCAGGACTTCTGGACCATC
This sequence comes from uncultured Hyphobacterium sp., assembly GCA_965366295.1. Taxonomy (GTDB): domain Bacteria; phylum Pseudomonadota; class Alphaproteobacteria; order Caulobacterales; family Maricaulaceae; genus Hyphobacterium. The sequence goes on along the minus strand of CBDUFA010000011.1, from coordinate 3,744 downwards.
CGCGGCGCTCTGCTGTTCAACATCGGCGAACGCGGTGAGCTGACCCTGCAAGGCGATTTCACCAGCCGCGACGAAAACTGCTGCGGCGCGCCGAGCATCGTTTCGGGCCCGACAGCGGCTGCGATCAACGCGCTGGTGCCGGGCGGACGTCCGCTGCCAGGGGCTGAAGATCCGTTCAGCCGTGTCATCCAGTCCAACCGTGACACCACGCAGGACATCGAGGATGGTGGCTTCCAGTTCGAGTACAACTACGACTTCGACAATTTCACCCTGACGGCCATCGGCTCTGTCCGGGATTACGAAATCATCTCGGGTCAGGATACGGACTTCACGGGTGCGGACATCGTCTTCCGCGACCCGGCGCTGAACTCGTTCGAGTTCGGAAACTCGACCTTCGAATTGCGGGCCCAGGGCCAGCGGGAAAACCTCGACTGGCTCGTCGGTGTTTTCTTCTCGAATGAAGAACTCGTCCGCCGCGATGCCATCCAGTACGGCTCCGACTTCGAAGCCTATCTGGGCCTGATTGGTGGTGGCAATCCGACGCTCGTGACGACGCTGGCCAATGGTCTCGGCGGTGCCTTCATTCCGGGCTATACGCCGCTCGCTCCGGGGCAGGGTTTCCCGGTTGGTAGCGCCAATTCCGGTGGTGACCGCTACGAGCAGGACGGTCAGAATTTCGGTATCTTCACGCACAACACGTTCGCGCTGACGGACAACACCGATCTGACCTTCGGCCTGCGCTGGAATTCGACCGAGAAAGACGCGCGTGCGACCTTCTCGCCGGCCAACGCGCCTGCTTGTGATGTCTGGGAAGCCGTCTTCGGCGAAGCCCTCGACTTCTCGACCGCTCAGAACCAGGCAATCCTGGCCGGCTTCTCGCAGGCCTCGGGTGTGCCGGTGCCGAGCCTGATCCAGTTCGGTACCTTCACATGTCTGCCGAGCGCGCGGGATGCCTATTCCAACATCAACTTCAATCAGTCGCTCTCGGAGGACGAGATCACGGGCCTGATTTCGTTGTCGCATCGCTTCAACGATGACTTCCTGATGTATGGTACCTATTCGCGTGGTTACAAGGCCGGTGGTTTCAACCTCGACCGCTTCACGCAATCGGGCTCCAACCCGGTGAATTTCACCAACGTGCTCAATGGCACCAGCGAATATCCGGCGCAGTTCGATCCGGAAATCGTCAACTCCTTCGAGTTGGGCTTCAAGACCGAAGCACTCAACGACACGCTGCTGGCCAACCTCTACATCTTCTATTCCGACTTCGAGTCCTTCCAGCTCAACACGTTCAACGGGCTGGGCTTCTTCGTGACGTCGCTGAATGAAGGTGCGGTGACCCAGGGGGCCGAGTTCGAGCTGTTGTGGTTCCCGGAGAATGTGCCGGGCCTGACCATCCAGGGCGGTATCACCTATGCGGACGCCACCTATAACAGCTTCGCTCCGACGGGCACGGCAGACGTTGACCGCCTGTCCGGCCAGAACTTCTCGCTGGCGCCGGAATGGTCCACGTCAGGCTCCATCAGCTACGTGCAGCCGTTCGGCAACGGTATGCAATGGCTGGCGCATCTGAACGGGCGTTACATGTCTGAGCAGAACACCGGTTCCGACCTCGATCCGGAAAAAATTCAGGATGGTTACGCCGTGTTCAATGCGCGCGTCGGTATCGGCGCCGAGGACGAAAGCTGGGCACTGGAACTCTTCGCCAACAATCTGTTTGACGAGGATTATATCCAGGTCGGTTTTGACGGCCCGTTCCAGCCGGGATCGTTCAATGCCTTCCTCGGTCAGCCGCGCATGTGGGGTGTAACGCTCCGCGCTCGCCGCTAGCCGGAAGGTGGATTGCGGGAAAAGGGCCGGAGCGGATGCTCCGGCCCTTTTTCTTTCGCCAAGAATCGCAGACCCTTGGGCTGGAACGCACTTCGGTTATTATGACTGCATGCTTGTTGGTGAGACATGACGCCTGAACGCCGCACATTGCTGATTGGACTGGCCGTCTTCGTGGTTTTCGCCCTGTTCACAACGGGGTTGAGCCCGATTGCGCCGCGCGTGCTCGAACGTCACCTTGATGCGGCGGCGCGCGAGGCCCTGTCTGCGCGAGAATTCCGTTGGGCCACGGTTTCCGTGGAAGGCCAGGTGGCCACGCTTTCGGGGCGATGGCCCGATGAGGCCGCTCACCAGTCTGCGATCGAGGCGATTTTCGCGTCCGAGTGGTCCGGCGGCTGGCTTGCAGGTGGCATCACGCGGATCATTGATCGTTCCGTACGCCAGGAAGGCGAGGACGAAAGCCGCCTCACGGCTGTGTTGAATGAAAACGGGTTGGCGGTCTCGGGTATTGCGCCTGACGAGGCCACCGCCGGTCAAATCAGCGAGTTGGCGAATGTGCTGTTCCCGGGCCGGGTCGAGGTCCGGCTGACAGCCCGTTCAGATGGCGAGGCGGAAACTGCATGGTTTGACGCTGCCAGCCAGCTGCTTTCGGGATTGTCGCGGCTGGAGACCGGCGTGGGCCAGCTTTCTACAGGTTCGGCCGTGCTGTATGGCGCTGCGCAGTCCGAGGGGCAGGCCGTGACGGCGATCGCATCGCTCGAGGCTTCGCCATCAAGCTATGCACCGGCCGTTCTGATCTCGGCTGGAGCCGAACAACTGGGTGGCATTGCGACGGTACAGGAATGCGGTCAGCTCATCTCAGCCGCAAGCGCAATGGGCCGGATCAGGTTCAACCCGGGTAATGCCGGCCTCTCTGCGGAAGCCGGCAATGTGCTCGAACATGTCGCGGCTGTCGCTTTGGCCTGTCCACAGCCTGAAATCATCATCAGTGTGCGTCCGGTGGTCGGCGGCGATAACCAGGCAGAATCCCTGGCGCGGGCTCGTGCCGAAGCGGTCCGTGAAGCTCTGATCAACGCGGGCCTGGACGCCGAAGCCGTGACGACGGCGATCGAAACAGAACAGGATCAACTCGTCCGGATCTATCCGGGCAGGCAAGGAGACGGCTGAATGCTCTGGCTCATCTGGCAGATGTGGTTTTTCCTCATTTTGGCATTCCTGATTGGCCTGGGCGTAGGATGGCGGCTCTGGTCTGCATCTGGTGATGCCGGCAAGGCGCTGCAGGCGGCCAAGGATGAAATCGCCCGCCTTCAGCGGGAGAATGACAGCCTTTCCAGCGTTGCGGCACGCCATCAGGCAGCGCTGGAAGTCAGCCAGTCATCCGCACCGCCCAAAGCAGGTGCTTCAGCCAAGACGCGTTCGGATAAAAAAGCCGCGCCGAAGAAAAAGCCGGCCAGCAAGCTGGCGCCGAAGTCGAAAAAGACGGCTGTGGTCAAGAACGATCTCACAGAGATCAAGGGGATCGGGCCCAAAGCCGCGCAGGCACTGAACGCGGAAGGCGTGACCTCATTTGCTCAGATTGCAGCCTGGACGGCCAAGGACGTGGCCGCCTGGGACGAAAAGCTCAACGGCCGCGGTCGGATTGTTCGTGATGACTGGGTCGGTCAGGCCAAAACGAAGGCTGGCTAGTAGGCGAGGCGGCGCAGCACGTCTCGCGCGTCATAGGCATCGGGGCTATCCGGTCGTTCGCCCGAGCGGATCAGGATTTCCAGGAATATGGTCTTATCGCCGGCGCCGGGATCCAGCTGGATCCCGATGCCGACGCTGGAGCCTGAATAACCACGCGAACCCCAGGACTGGCCGACGCCGACGCTGCCCCTGACCGGTCGGTCATTGTCACCGTCGCTGGACCGGGCCACG
>CBDUFA010000010.1:0-13134 GCA_965366295.1 uncultured Hyphobacterium sp. | reverse complement strand
GCCAACAAGCCCTTCCGCAAGCGGTACCAGTTGCAGCGCTTCGGTCAGGGCTTCGAACTTGGCAACCTTGTCCTCGGCGATATGGCGCTCATGCTCGTCACGGGCGAGGCCGATATCCTCGCGGGCTTCGGCGAGGTCCTTGGCCAGCTGCTCGGCATTGACAGAAGCCATGTCGATGGCTTCTTCGGCCAGCACGGTCAGGCCTTCCGGCGTAACCTCGGCAAAGCCGCCATGGATGAAGGTGCGCTTGATATCGTCACCGGAATGCACGGAAATCGCGCCGGACCGTATCGCGCTCATGACGGGCGCATGCCCGGGCAGCACACCGAAATCGCCTTCCTCACCGGGAACCACGACCATATCCACTTCGCCGCGGAACAGGCGGCGTTCGGGCGAAACCAGATCGAAGTGAAGCTTGTCGGCCATTTGAGAGAATCCTTCGTACGTTCGCGGCGGCTTTTAGCAGGCCTTTTCGCGCTTGTGGAGAGGGGATGTCATTGAACGCGCAAGCCCGCCTCAGCAGGAGGGCGGCAACGCTCCCAGCAAGTCCAGAAGTGCCCGGTCCCTTGAATCCTCGCGCCGGACCCAGAGCTCATCGGACCCGACAGCCCAGCCGGGCCTGTCGAGCTGCATGGCGACATTGAACGGCAGCGGCGGCAAGGGTTGCGGCGGGATCTCGCCTTCCGGTGTCACGACAGGCTCGGGTATCCGACTCTCATAGCGCTGTTGCCATTGTCCGACAGATGCGCACTCACTCTCCAGGTGGGTTACCAGGCGAATGCGATCCGCCACCGCTTCATCCAGTTCGGCCTGCCGGCCAAAAGCGCGGTGTTCTGCCGTGATGTCCTGACCGGGTTCCAGCCCGGCCGCACGCAGATAGTCCGCAGCAGCCGCGCCATCGAACAGCTGTTGCGCAATCGCATCGAAATCGGCTGTTTCGCCATCAATGCTCACCTGGTGATAGCGCCAGTCACACGCATCGCCGTCGCACACCCGGTTGAATGCAAAACGGAAGACTTCCGTCCAGTAGAAGGGCGATCCGCGCTGGCCGCGCGGGCCTTCGGTTTCGATCACCGCGCCGGGCTGGTCGGTGTTATGGCTTTCATAGGCGTTCAATGCCCCGTTCGCGGCCGCATCATAGGTCGCCCGCCGCCAAGCGTTCCAGAGCGTCGGCCCGGCATAGCCACCGAACTCGGCCTGCGCGATCTCCGGCGCGTCCGGCGGTGGCGGCGGCGGCGAGGCGGCAATCAGCATCAGGCTGGCGATGGCGGCGATGAGTTTCATCTGTTTCCCCTGTCTGCCCGCGAGTTTGGCGAGCGCACGGCGAAAAGGGAAGGCGCGATTATTCTCCTCCCCTCGATGGGGCGGCGAAAGCGCAACATTCTGAGTGAGATGTAAAAGAAAAGGCCGGTCGCGATGACCGGCCTTTCCAATTCGGTTGTAAGCGAGGCTTAAGCCGCTTCGGCGGCCAGGGCCTCGGCTTTCTTCACGGCGTCCTCGATGGTACCGACCATGTAGAAGGCCGGTTCCGGCAGGTGGTCGTACTCGCCGTCCACGATCGCCTTGAAGCCCTTCACGGTATCAGCCACCGGCACCTGGATGCCCGGGAAACCGGTGAAGATTTCAGCCACGTCGAAGGGCTGCGACAGGAAGCGTTCGACTTTCCGTGCACGGGCCACGATCAGCTTGTCTTCTTCCGACAGCTCGTCCATGCCCAGGATCGCAATGATGTCCTGGAGCGCCTTGTAGCGCTGCAGGATTTCCTGCACGCGGCGGGCCACGTCGTAGTGGTCTTCGCCGACGATACGCGGGTCGAGAATACGTGACGAGGAGTCGAGCGGGTCCACCGCCGGGTAGATGCCCTTTTCCGAGATTGCCCGGTTCAGAACCGTCGTGGCGTCGAGGTGGGCGAAGGTGGTGGCAGGCGCCGGGTCGGTCAGGTCATCGGCCGGCACGTAAACGGCCTGCACGGAGGTGATCGAACCCTTCTTGGTCGAGGTGATCCGCTCCTGCAGCGCACCCATGTCGGTGGCCAGCGTCGGCTGGTAGCCCACGGCGGACGGGATGCGGCCCAGAAGGGCGGACACTTCCGAACCGGCCTGGGTGAAGCGGAAGATGTTGTCGACGAAGAAGAGAACGTCGGTGCCCGACTGGTCGCGGAACTGCTCCGCCAGGGTCAGGCCGGTCAGCGCGACGCGGGCGCGGGCGCCCGGCGGCTCGTTCATCTGGCCGAAAACGAGGGCGCAGCGCGAACCTTCAACCGAACCCTTGGACGGGTCCTTGTTCACGCCGGATTCGATCATTTCCCAGTACAGGTCGTTACCTTCGCGGGTGCGTTCACCCACGCCGGCGAAGACCGAGTAGCCGCCGAACATCTTGGCGATGTTGTTGATCAGCTCCTGGATCAGAACCGTCTTGCCCACGCCGGCACCGCCGAACAGGCCGATCTTGCCGCCCTTGGCATAGGGGCAGAGCAGGTCGATGACCTTGATACCGGTCGGCAGGATCTCGGCTTCCGTGGCCTGCTCGTCAAAAGCCGGGGCCGGACGGTGGATCGGAGCGCGTTGTTCGTATTGAACATCGCCGGCTTCGTCGATCGCTTCACCCGTCACGTTCAGGATACGGCCGAGCACGCCCGGACCGACCGGCACCGTGATCGGCGAACCGGAATCGACCACTTCGGCGCCGCGCTGCAGGCCTTCCGTGGCATCCATGGCGATGGTGCGGACCGTGTTTTCACCCAGGTGCTGGGCCACTTCCAGGACCAGTTTCTGGTCGCCATTCTTGGTTTCGAGAGCGTTCAGAATGTCCGGCAGGCCGCCGTCGAACTCGACGTCGACAACAGCGCCCGTGATCTGAGCAACGCGTCCTTTGAGCTGTGCCATCTCGATCTTTCCTTCCAGGACGTAACTTACAAGGCCTCGGCGCCGGAGATGATCTCAGTCAGCTCCGTCGTGATCTTGGCCTGGCGTGTGCGGTTATAAACAAGGTTCAGTTTGTCGATCAGTTCGCCGGCATTGCGCGTGGCATTATCCATCGCGGCCATGCGGGCGCCCATCTCGCCGGCTGCATTTTCCAGCAGGGCAGACAGGATGATCGTGTCGACATATCGCGGCAGGAGCACGTTGAGGATTTCCTCCTCGTCGGGCTCGTATTCATAGACAGCGCCGCCGAGGTCGGGGCGCTCGATGCTCTCGTCAATGGCATCCACCGCCGGGATCAGCGTCTGGGCGCGCGGCTTCTGCGAGATCACCGAAACGAATTCCGAGGAGATCAGCTCGCAGATGTCGAACTCGCCATTGGCAAACATCTCGCGGATCATCAGGCCGAAATCGGACGCAGCGTCCTTGCCGGCATTCTTGCCGCCGGCGAGATCGAAGCGCTTCACGATCAGGTCGCCATAAAGGCGCTTGAGCTGGTCCGCGCCCTTCTTGCCGATGGTGATAATCTTCACCGTCTTGCCGTCCCGCTGGAGCGCGGTGATGCGCTCGCGCGACTTGCGGACGATATTGGTGTTGAAACCACCGCACAGGCCACGGTCCGCTGTCATCACGACCAGCAGATGGGTGTCCGCCTTGCCGGTGCCTACCAGGAGCGGCGAAGCGCCCGGCGAATCCTTCATCGAGGTCGACAAATTCGCCATCACCGACGCCATGCGCTCGGCATAGGGCCCTGCCGCCTCGGCGGCGTCCTGGGCCCGGCGCAGCTTGGCCGCGGCCACCATCTGCATCGCCTTGGTGATCTTCTGCGTGGATTTCACGCTGGCGATGCGATTGCGAAGGTCCTTGAGTGAAGCCATGCGGCTCTCCTAAACCCTGCCCTTAAGCGAAGTTCTTCGTGAACGCCTCGACCACGGAAGCCAGCTTGCTTTCGGAGTCGTCGGACAGCTTCTTCTCGTCGCGAATGGCGGCGAGAAGATCGGCATGATCGGCGTGCAGGTGACGCAGGAGCTCGGCTTCGTACTGGCGCACATCGGCGACCTTGACGTTGTCGAGATAACCCCGTGTACCGGCGAAGATCACGCAGACCTGCTCTTCCATGGCCAGCGGCGAGAATTGCGGTTGCTTCAGGAGCTCGGTCAGGCGCTGGCCGCGGTTCAGCAGGCGCTGGGTCGCGGCGTCAAGGTCGGAACCGAACTGGGCAAAGGCCGCCATTTCGCGGTATTGGGCCAGCTCGCCCTTCATCTTGCCGGCGACCTGCTTCATCGCCTTGGTCTGGGCGGCGGACCCCACGCGGGACACCGATAGGCCGACGTTCACGGCCGGGCGGATACCCTGGTAGAAGAGGTCGGTTTCCAGGAAGATCTGGCCGTCCGTAATCGAGATCACATTGGTCGGGATGTAGGCCGACACGTCGTTGGCCTGGGTTTCGATCACCGGCAGGGCGGTGAGCGAACCGGCGCCCATGTCGTCATTCATCTTGGCGGCGCGTTCCAGCAGGCGGGAGTGCAGGTAGAACACGTCACCCGGATAGGCTTCGCGGCCCGGCGGGCGGCGCAGAAGCAGGGACATCTGGCGGTAGGACACGGCCTGCTTGGACAGATCATCATAAACGATGAGCGCATGCATGCCGTTGTCGCGGAAATATTCACCCAGCGCACAGCCGGTGAACGGGGCGAGGAACTGCATCGGGGCCGGATCGGACGCGGTGGCCGCAACCACCGTCGTGTATTCCATGGCACCGTTTTCCTCGAGCGTCTTCACGATCTGGGCGACCGTCGAACGCTTCTGGCCGACAGCGACGTAGATGCAGTAGAGCTTCTGGCTCTCGTCATCGCTCTCGTTGATCGCCTTCTGGTTCAGGATGGTGTCGACAGCGATCGCGGTCTTGCCGGTCTGGCGGTCACCAATGATCAGCTCGCGCTGGCCGCGGCCCACCGGGATCATGCCGTCGATCGACTTGATGCCGGTTGCCATCGGCTCGTGCACGGATTTCCGCGGGATGATGCCCGGCGCCTTCACGTCGACGCGGCGGCGCTCGGTTTCCTCGATCGGGCCCTTGCCGTCGATCGGCTCGCCCAGCGCGTTGACAACGCGGCCCAGGAAGCCCTTGCCGACGCCGGTATCAACGATGGCGCCGAGCCGCTTGACGGTGTCGCCTTCCTTGAGGCCACGGTCATCGCCGAAGATCACGCAACCGACATTGTCGCGCTCGAGGTTCAGGGCCATGCCCTTCACGCCACCCGGGAACTCCACGAGCTCACCGGCACGCACCTCGTCGAGGCCGTAGACACGAGCGATACCGTCACCGACGGACAGCACCTGGCCCACGTCCGAGACCTTCGCCTCGGCGCCGTAATTCTTGATCTGGTCTTTCAGGATTGCGGAAATTTCCGCGGCACGGATGTCCATGGCGTCTCTAAGCCTCTTTCATCGCTGTCCGGAGTCCTTCGAGCTTGGTCCGAAGGGAGGAATCATACATGCGCGAACCGACCTGGACGATCAGTCCGCCAAGAATATCCGGGTCCTCTTGGGTCCGGACGTCTACGTCACGCCCGAGGGCGCGTTTCAGTGACGCCTTGAGAGCGTCGATTTCCTTGGCATTCAGCTTGGCAGCCGTGGTGACATCCGCCGCCACGACACCGCGGGCTTCGGCTGCCATCGCGGCATAGGCGGCAGCGATGCCGCCCAGCTCGCCGGCGCGGCCATTTTCCACCGCCACCAGCAAGGTGTTTTTCGTCAGGTCCTGGAAGCCGGCCTTTTCGGCAAGCGCGGCGATGACGCCATGCTTGGAATCGCCATCGACCAGCGGGCTGGCCAGGGCCGCCGCGAGGTCGTCATTGTCCGACACCAGCCCGGCGAGCGCGGCCATATCGGCCTCGACTTCAGCGGCCTTCTTGGCCTCTGCCGCCAGCTCGAAAAGGGCGCTGGCATAACGTCCGGCTGCGCCGGTGATTGTCGCGGTATCGCCACTCATCGGATCGTTCTGTCGCCTGCCTTTGCCGATTGTGCTGGCGAGTCGAAAGGCTCGTCCGCCAAACACTTGAGAACATTGCGAAAATTGGAGCACGCTTTCGCCTTGCAGACGTGCGCTTCTCCAGTCGGGCGCCCGCTTAGCACAGGGGCATGGGGGCGGCAACCCGCTTGCGGCAGGGTTTTCGCCGCTTGATCGGCGGGCGGATTGTCCCACAGTGCGGGCCGGGAGGCCGGACATGCATGACATCGGGATCATCGGACTGGGCGCGATGGGGCTGGGCAGTGCCTGGGCGGCCAGCCGGCAAGGCCTGTCAGTGATCGGCTTCGATCGCTTCAAACAAGGCCATTCCAGCGGGTCCAGCCATGGCGAAACCCGGATGATCCGGCGGATCTATTCGGAAGGCTCGCTGTACCTGGAATTGCTGGACCGCGCCTATGTGCTCTGGCCGGAGATCGAGGCCGCGTCCAAAGAGCGTTTTTTTGTCCCATCAGGCGGGCTGGATGTGGGTGTCGCGGACAGTGAGTTCATCACCGAGACGCTGGCCTGCGCGGCAGCTTCGGGCCAGGCGTTCGAGGTGCTGGAAGCAGCGGCGCTGCGGGCGCGCTATCCGGCGATGGATGTGCCGGATGACCTGGTCGCGGTCCATGCGCCCGGCAGCGGCTATCTGCGGAGCGATGCGGCCAATGCGGCGATGGCCCGGCTGGCGGAAGCGAAGGGGGCCGAATTGCTCTGGGCCTGCCCGGTTGTGCGAGTGGAGCAAAGAAGCGGGGGGCTCCGGCTGCACACGAATAATGGCCATCATGATGTGAAGCGCCTCATCAATGCGGCCGGACCGTGGGGTGGGGATTTCCATGCCGGGCTGGACCGGGCGTTGACCGTCGAGCGACAGGTGATCGGCTGGTTCGACGGGCCGGAGGGTATGCCGCCCTTCCAGCGGGTCTTCGCCGACGGACGGCGCATCTACGCCTTACCCGGCGATGCGCCGGGCCGCTGGAAGCTGGGCCTCTATCATCACCGGGAAGAATGCGGGCCGGAATACCGCGAGACAATCGAGGCGGACGCGACGGACCGGGCGATTCTGACCGATTGCGTGAAGGCGATCCTGCCGGGCTGCCCGCTGCCGGATGAGTTTGGCGTCTGCCGTTTCGCCAATACGGCCGACAGCCGCTTTGTCATCGATACAGCAGAGGACGGGGCGATACTGATCGCGGCCTGTTCCGGCCATGGCTACAAGTTTGCGCCGGCGATCGGCGACGCGGCGGTGTCCCTGGCGATGGGCGAGACACCAGCGTTCGACCTCACGCCTTTCACCCTGGCGCATCAGACAAAGCTGTAAGGCTCGATATCGATGGTGATGCGCACGCCGGCGGGCGGTTTCATCCGGCGCTTCCAAGCCGTGACATAGGCCGAGACATCGACATCCCGCTCGGCCCGGATCAACAGGCGGCGGCGGTGCCAGCCGCGCACCATGCCATAGCGTGGCTCGGCCGGCCCCCAGATGGTGACACCCTCGGCATCGGGCGCCTGCTTCGCCCATGTCTTGGCCTCGTCATCGGCCTGATACGCATCTTTAGAGGAAATGATGATCGCGGCGAGCCGGCCATAGGGCGGCAGGCCCAGTACTTCGCGGGCCATGGTCTCGGCTTCCATGAAACGGTCGCGATCCCCGGCCACCAGCGCGGCAATCGCGTCATGGTCCGGATCGTGGGTCTGCAAGAGCGCCCGGCCCGGACGATCCGCGCGGCCGGCCCGGCCGGCCACCTGCACGAGGGTCTGGTAGGTGCGCTCGCCAGCGCGCGGATCGCCGCCGGCGAGACCAAGATCCGCATCGACGACACCGATCAGGGTGAGGTTAGGGAAGTTATGCCCCTTGGCCGCGATCTGCGTGCCGACGAGGATGTCGATCTCGCCGCGTTCCATGCGTCCGATCAGGGCCAGCAGCTTTTCCGCCGAATGCGCCGTGTCGGAGGACAGGATTTCCACCTTCGCATCGGGGAAACGCGCTTTCGCTTCCTCGGCGACCCTTTCGACACCCGGACCGACGCTGGTGAGCGAATCGATCGCCCCGCATTCCGGGCATTTCTCCGGGCGCGGCATGGAGAAGCCGGTGAGATGGCAGATCAGGCGGCCGGTATAGCGGTGTTCTGTGAGATAGGCGTCGACATCCGGGGATTTCATCCGGTGCCCGCAATCGCGGCACAGGACCAGCGGCGCATAGCCCCGCCGGTTGAGATACAAGAGCACCTGTTCGCCGCGCTCGAGCGTTTCGGCCATCGCGCCCACCAGCGGATCGGAGAGCCAGAGCCCGCGTGCCGGGCGGTGTTCGCGCAAATCGATGGTCGCCACTTCGGGCAGGACCGCCTTGCCGATCCGGTCGGGCAGCGGGATATAGGCATAGCGCCCGGCCCGGGCATTCGCCAGGGTCTCGATGGAAGGCGTGGCCGAGGCGAGCACAATGGCGGCCTTGGAGGCGCGGGCGCGGACCACGGCGAGGTCTCGCGCCTGGTAATGCAGGCCATCGCCCTGCTTGTAGGTCGCATCGTGTTCTTCATCGACCACGATCAGGCGCAGATTCTGGAATGGCAGGAATAGCGCGGAGCGCGCGCCAATCACGATTCGCGCGCGGTTTTCATTGACCTCGCGCCAGATGCGGCGGCGCTCCTTGTGACCCTGGTCGGAATGCCAGACCGCCGGTTCCGCGCCAAAACGCTGGATGAAGCGGGCGGTGACCGCCTGCGTCAGCGCGATTTCCGGCAGGAGGACAAGGATTTGCGCGTCCGGGTCCTCGCGCAGCGCATGAGCGATGGCCTCGAAATAGACCTCGGTCTTGCCCGAGCCCGTGACGCCATCGAGCAGCGCCGCCTGGAACCCGCCCGCGCTGATCATGCGTTTCAGTTGATCGGCGGCGTCCTGTTGTTGCGGAACCAGCTCGACGCCGGGCAATTCCGGGTCCGGGGGGTCGAAAGGCGGGTCCGCGGGGCGTTCGATCCGCTTCAACCCGCCGGCCTTCACAAGACCCGTCACCACGCCCGGTGTGACGCCTGCCAGCCGCGCCAGCTCGGCAGCGCTGTCGGGGCCATGCGCTGCGACGACGTCCAGCACATTGCGGCGAGCCTCCGTCATCCGGTCCGGCTCCTCGCCCGTCGCCTCGAACAGGAGTTCGGTTGGCGAGGGCAGAAGGGAATCCTCGCTGCGCAGGACATTGCGCAACATGATGCCCGGCAACTGGACCAAATATCTGGCCGACCAGTCGATAAATTCGCGCATCGCATCCGAAAGGGGCGGGCAGTCATAGACGCTCTCGACGGCTTTCAGGTTCCGCGACCCGTCATCGGCGGACAGCGCCCAGACCACGCCCCGGGCCGAGCGCGGCCCCAGCGGCGCGCGGACCTGATCGCCGACGCGCAGCTCCATGCCCTCCGGCACCGCATAGTCGAACGGTTCCGGCAGCGGCATCGGGAACAGGATCGAGGCCTTGGCTTTGAGGGTAGGAGAACGAGTCATCGCCTGGATAATGAGGCTTTGCGGTGTCCGACTGCAAACGCAATTCCCACGTTTACGGAACACCAATCCGTTTCTGTTACCCCTGTCACCATACAAATCCGAAAACGGATGGTGGGACATTGACTGATATACTGGAAAAGCCGGGCGCTGCGCCCGCGCCGATGGATCGCGCCATGCTGCGCCAGATGCTCATGACCAATCCGGACTGGGTCCGAGAGGATGCCGAGCTGCTCTCGCATCTCGCCGGTGCGCCGGAAGGCGTGGCCGATCTGGGCCGTGTGGTCCGCGACCGCCTGCTGGGCGAGGTGCGCGATCTGAAGCAACAGCACCGTGCCATGGCACACCATGCCCGGGAAAACCTCGCCCTGCTCGCCCGGGCGCAGGCTTTCGTGCTTTCGCTGATGGAGTGCGCAGACCTCGACGAACTCGACTACAAGCTGGCCTGGGAAGCTCCGGCCGCGCTCGGCGTGGACATGGTGCGTCTCTCCCTCGAGGGCGCGACACCGATGATCGTATCGGAGGCCATCCACCCGTGTGGCCATGGCTTGTCCGACGAGCTGCTCGGCGATGACAATGATTTCACCGGTGGCTGTGCGCGCCGCACCGCCCGTACGCTCTATGGCGAGGAGATGGGAAGCCACGCGCTTTGCCGGATCGAGGCCGGGGAGCGCACCGGCTTGCTGGCGCTTGCGGCCCGCGAACCGGACCAGTTTCATTCCGGCCAGGGCACCGAGATTCTTAACTTCGTGGCCCGCGCCGTGGAGCGCCTGCTGGGACGATGGCTGAGCGCGGACTAGACCAACCCGCGGAAAGCGCGCTGTCGGCCTGGCTGGACTATCTGTCCGGCGAGCGCCGCTACAGCCCGAAAACCATCGAGCATTATGATCGCGATGTCTCGGCCTTCCTGGAATTCCAGGCCGGTCATCTGGGACGGGCGCTGGCAGCCGACGACCTCTCCAGGCTCAAGGCACCGGATTTCCGGGCGTGGCTGGCCAGCCGCCGGCGCGACGGGGTCTCTGCCCGTTCGCTGGCCCGTTATCTCTCCTCGGTGCGCAGCTTCTACAAATATCTCGAACGCCGCTGGGGCGTCGATGGCAGCGCGCTGGGCCTTGTGGAAACGCCGAAGATACCCCGCAGCCTTCCCAAGCCGGTCAGTGTCGATGCGGCCCGCCAGATGATCGCCGAGACCGGTGCGCGCGAAAAGCCGGACTGGGTCGCCGCGCGCGATGCGGCGGTCCTGCTCCTGCTTTATGGCTGCGGCCTGCGGATCAGCGAGGCCCTGGCGATCAAGGGAAGCGACCTGCCATTGACCGACGTTCTCCGCGTGACCGGCAAGGGCAACAAGACGCGGCTTGTGCCGGTTCTGCCCGCCGTGCGCAACGCGATGGCGCGCTATGGCGATCTCTGCCCGTTCGATCCTGAACCCGACCAACCCGCTTTCCGCGCCATGCGTGGCGGCCCGCTTGGCGCGCGCGCCGTCCAGGCGCTGGCGACCGAGCTCCGTTCGCGTCTCGGCCTGCCCGCCAGCGCCACCCCGCACGCGCTGCGGCACAGCTTTGCCACCCACCTCCTTGCCGGGGGCGGGGATCTGCGCACCATCCAGGAGCTGCTCGGCCATGCCAGCCTGTCGACAACGCAGGTCTATGCCGCCGTGGAAGGCGAGCATCTGACCGCTGTGCATGCGGCTGCACACCCGCGGGCGCGTCGGCGCTAGACACCCGGTCGCGGCCCTTCGCGGCGGGAATACCGGATCGCGGGCCAAATACCGCCAATCAATCTACCGGGATTGGCGCCCGAACTTTCCCCTTGCCAATCCGGTATTTCTCGATACTTTGTATATTAAAGTTATTTGGAGTAAGAAAATGAATGATTCCTCCCGATCCGATCTCGACTATCTGCGCGATGTCGCCGAATCCGGCGCCCGGGCCCCGCTCGTGGGCGGGCGTTTCCTTCTGATCTGGGGCGGGCTCGGCATCCTTGCCTGCCTCGCGCACTGGTCGACCCTGACCGGTGTGCTGCCACTGGAGCGCCCCATGCTCGGCGCTGTGTGGATGGGCTATGGCGTGCTGGGCATGGCCGCGACCTTCCTGGCCTCGCGCGGCATGGCCGGCAAGCCGGGCCTCGGCTCCATCGGCAACCGGGTGAACCGGGTGGCCTGGCAATATGTCGGCACCGGGATCGGTCTCTATTTCGCGGGCGTCATCATATCCGTCACCGCGCTCGATGCCTCGCCGCTGCTGTTTGACTCCATCCTGACCATCGCCTTGTTCGGCTATGCCATCGCTTTCGCCGTCACTGCCGCGCTGTCATCGGAGAAATGGCTCTATGGTCCGGCCTGGATGTCGATCGCCGGGGCCGCGCTGTCACCGGCTTTCTACGGGCGGCCCGAGCTCTACCTGCTGGCGGCCGCGATCATACTGTTCGCCGCCGTGCTGCCGGGCTTTCGCATGATGCGCAAGGAACCGGTGACCGCCAATGAGTGAGGGCGATTTCAACGCCGCCAATCTCGACGAGGTCATTCACGGCAAGATCCGGCTCGGGATCATGGCCTATCTCTCGGCGGTCAGCGAAGCCAGCTTCACGGAGCTGAAGGCCCGGACCGAAGCGACGGACGGCAATCTGTCGGTTCACATGCGCAAGCTGGAAGAGGCGGGCTATATCGCGGTTGACAAGGCATTTGTCGGCCGCCGCCCCCGGACCACGCTGAAGCTGACCGATACCGGGCGCAAGGCCTGGCTGGCCTATCTCGACGAGCTGAAACGGTTGACCGGCGGCTAGATCAGGCGGCGGCTTTTTCGCGGCGCAGCGCATAGCGCACAATGGTGACGCCGTCTTCCTCGCGCGTGCCGGTCTCGACAAAGCCGGTCTTCTCGAGAACGCGATGGGACGCGATCAGGTGCGGCAGCGTCTCGGCGATGACCTCGCTGACCTGCCCGGTGGCAAAAGCCCAGTCGATCAGAGCTTCCACCGCCTCGGTGGCCAGGCCCTGCTCGCGGAAGGACACCAGCATGGAATAGCCGATCTCGACCCGGCCATCCTTGTCCGGCGCGCCCTTGAAGCCGCCACCGCCGACCAGCCGGTCCATGCCGCCGGCGAAGCCGGGCCAGATGAAGGCCCAGAAATGCCAGCCATTCTGCTCGGGATGGGCTTTCAGCTCGGCTTCACACCAGTCCATCGCGGCCTGGTCCATCAATTCGGGCGGCCAGCTGGCTTCGGACTGCACGCCCAGCGCCTCGAAAAAAGCCGCCGGCGCACGTGATTGCAGTCCGGCAAGCCGGGCATCGAGTGCCACCAGTTTGAGCCTTTCCGAGCGTGTTTCGAGCATTCCGACAGAGTCCTGCGCAGTCTGACAGGCGGGCACACTTGGCGTGTCCGCCCCCTGATCGAGTTTTCCGGTCACTTCCGGCCGCGCCTCGCAAACGCGGCCTCTGGCGCCAGCTTATAGCACAGCTTTGCGATTCGCGGCCTGAACTTTTCGTCAGGTCGTTAAAAATTCACGATGGTTAACGGCGTCACGACTGCATGGTCCAGCCTTCCACGCCCATGGCCGCCTGGCGGACGGCTTCGGACATGGTCGGGTGCGGGTGACAGGTGCGGGCGACATCTTCCGAGGCCGCGCGGAACTCGATCGCGAGGCAGAGCTCGGCGATCATCTCTCCCACGCCCTTGCCGATCATGGCGTCGATGACCGGAACTGCTGCCTTATATGCTGCA